>JANXTA010000022.1 GCA_025356395.1 Betaproteobacteria bacterium | reverse complement strand
CGACGAGCTCGACGAGGCCGTCGCGCGAACCTTCGATCGCGCGGTCGCGGCCCTGTCGGCGGCCGGCGCGGCCATCGTGCCAATCCGCTTCGCGGCGATCCACCTGATGGACACGATCAACGCCCGTGGCGGGTTCGCCGCGGCCGAGGCCTGGCATCTGCACCGCGTTGTACTCGAGACCCGCGAGGCGGACTACGACCCGCGCGTGGTGGCCCGGATCCGCCGCGGTGCGACGGTGACGCTCGCCGACTATTTCGATGCAGGCCATGCGCGGCGCTCGTTGACCCTTGCATTCGATGCGTCGTTCGCCGGCTACGACGCGTGGATCGCACCCACGGTCGCGCGCGTCCCACCGCCGCTCGCCGCGCTCGAAAGTGACGACGCGATCTACGGCGAGACCAACCTCGCGGTCCTTCGCAACCCGGCTATCGTCAACACGCTGGACGGCTGCGCCATCACCTTGCCGATCCATCGTGTCGGTGACGCGCCAGTGGGGCTGATGCTGTTCGCCCCCGCGTTGCACGACCACGACCTGCTATCTGTCGCGTCCGCGGTCGAGGCGAGCCTGGGGCCGATGCGCATCTGGTGAACCCGTCGCTCCCGCTCTCGCGGAACGACGGGTTCAGGGGTGTTCCGTTGTCGTGTCGTCCCTGCGAAGGCCGGGACCCGAGGCGGGTTTCCGTTTGTAGCGGTTGCCGTTCAACCGCGCGACCACCGCGTAAACGCGCTTGCCTGACGACGCGCCGGTCGCTTCTCCCTCGTGCAGGATCGTCATGCCTGCGATCGCGTCCCGTACCAGCGAACTGTCGAATGCAGTGTAGAGCCGTCCACGTTCATCCCGCTGATCGACTTCGCTCACACGCCAGCTCAGGTACAGCACGCCGTCATGCACGAGGATGCGACGCAGCCCGTCGATCGCGGCGGCGATCTCCTCGTGCGGCAGATGCATCAGCACGGTCTCGCACAGCACGTTGTCGAAAGTCCGCGGCGCGATTTCCGCCAGCAGCGGCAACGTGGAATGTTCGAAGTGCCAGTCGGGAAATCGTCGTTGCGCCTCGGCCCGCAACGCGTCGCTCGCGTCGAAGCCCACGCACGGATAGCCATTGCGGTTGAGCCAGTCGACATCGCGTCCACTGCCGCACCCGATGTCGGCGCTGATGCCGCCGGTCGCGCCCGACCGGAAGTGACGCGTCACCGCATCCTGCAGGTCGGCGGGCGCCGGCTGGCTCAGCCAGTCGTCCGCATAGGACGCTGCGTGCTGTGCGTACGCCGCCAGCGTCCGCTCGTCGAAGCTCACCGACCGCTCACGCGAGCTGCTTGAAGTCGGGCTTGCGCTTCTCGAAGAAGGCTGCGAACGCTTCCCTGGCCTCGGGCGCGCGCAGCATCTCGCGGAAGGCCGCGCTTTCCTTCCCGATGCGCGCGGTGACGTCGGCGGCGGCATCGCCCTTCATCAACCACTTGGTCGTGCGCACCGACGTCATCGGCAACGACGCGAGCTTGATCGCCTGCGCGCGGGCGTGGGCGACCACCGCGTCGTCGTCGAGGACCTGGTTGACGAAGCCCATCGCCAGCGCCTCGTCGGCATCGAAGGACTCACCGAGCAACAGCTTCGCCGCCGCCTGCCGGTAGCCGATCAGTTGCGGCAGCAGCAGGCTCGATGCGGCCTCTGGGCACAGGCCGAGCTGCGTGAACGGCATCGAGAACTTCGCGCTGCGACCGACGTACACCAGGTCGCAATGCAGCAGCATCGTGGTACCCACGCCCACGGCGGCACCGCGCACGGCCGCGACGATCGGTTTCTGCGCGCCGCTGATCGCATGCAGGAATTGAAAGACCGGGCTGGTGTCGGAATGTGGGGGGACCTTCATGAAGTCTTCGAGGTCGTTGCCGGCCGTGAAGATCTCGGGCTGGCCGACGATCAGCATCGCGCGCACGGCCGCGTTGCTCTCGCAGCCATGCAGCGCGTCGGCGAGGGTCTGGTACATCGCGGCCGTGATCGCGTTCTTCTTCGCGGGGCGGTTGAAGGTGATCGTCAGTACGTCGTCTTCGATGCGGGTGAGGATGTCCATCGGGTCTCCGTGAGTGGCGGCGCTGATGGCCGTCGGGTCGTTGATCGGAAGGGTCGCGAAGTCAGGGGCCGGATACCGGCGCCATCGTCGCGATCAGCTTCGCGACGGCGGTGCGGGTCTCGCCGTCCACGGCACGGACCGTGGCTTCGCAGATCGTGAAGCGGCGACCGGGCTTGAGGACTTCGCCGCGACATTCGAGGTGGCTGCCGCGCGCGACGCGCAGCAGGTGGATCTTGAACTCGACCGTGACCGGGATCTCGTCGTGTGGGAAGAGGGTCATCGCCGCCGCGTCCGCGGTGTGGTCGGCGATCGTCGCGGCGACGGCGTTGCGATAGTCGAGGTTGCGCGGCTGCATGTCGGTCAGAGTGCCTTCGGCAGGCGCGCCTGCCAGGATTCGAGCGGCACGCGTGCGGCGTTGCAGACGAACGAGATCGCGTGATACCAGCCGGCCAGCATCAGCAGCTCGACCAGTTGCGCCTCGTCGTAGTGGCTCGCGAGTGCGGCCCACACGTCGTCGTCGACGTTCGAGGTTTCGTGCAGCGCGTCGACCATCGCGATCAGCGCCGCTTCGTGAGGTGCCCAGGCATCGGGGTCCGCGGGATAGCTGACGGTGTGGCGCACCTCGGCATCGCTGAGTCCAGCCTCCTTCGCGAATGCCGCGACGTGGACGCCCCATTCGTATTCGTTGCCGCAGCGGGCGCAGACGCGGTCGATGACGATCTCTCGGTCGCGGATCGCTAGCGTCGAACCCTCGCCGAGGAAGTGACCACCCGTGGACATCATGCGTTCGGCGAGCCTGGGATTTTTTGCGAGGACGCGAAACAGGGCGAGCGGGCCGGGGGCAGTCGGCGGTGTCATCTTCGCGAGCAGAGACGCGAGGTCGGCGTCGAAGGGAGGTTCGAGCGGTTGGATGCGTGGGGTGTGGTCGGTCATGGGGGCTCCTGCGTTCCTTGAAAGATGCTCCCTCCCCGGACGGAATGGGAGTGTGCCACTCCTACATGCGCTCGAAGATCCCTGCCGCCCCCATCCCCGTCCCCACGCACATCGTCACCATCCCGTACTTCAACTGTCGCCGTCGCAACGCATGCACCACCGTCGCCGCCCGGATCGCGCCGGTCGCGCCGAGCGGATGCCCGAGCGCGATCGCGCCGCCGATCGGGTTGACCTTGGCCGGGTCCAGATCGAGGTCGCGCATCACCGCGAGCGACTGCGCCGCGAAGGCCTCGTTGAGTTCGATCCAGTCGAGGTCCTGTTGCGTGATGCCGGCTGACTGCAGCGCGGCGGGGATCGCGAACTTGGGGCCGATGCCCATGATCTCCGGCGGCACGCCGCGCACGGCGAACGACACGAAGCGCGCGATCGGCTGCAGGTCGAACTGCCTGAGGATCTTCTCGGACACGACGATCAGCGCGCCCGCGCCGTCCGAGGTCTGCGAGCTGTTGCCCGCCGTCACGCTGCCCTTCGCGGCGAACACGGGTCGCAGCTTCGCGAGGCCTTCGAGCGTCGTGTCCGCGCGCACGCCTTCGTCGCGATCGACCGTGCGGGTCTTCACGTCGATGGTTTGCGTCGCGAGGTCGGGCTGGCGCTCGACGATGTCCACGGAGGTCGTCTCGTCGGCGAACTCGCCGGCGGCCTGGCCGGCGATCGCCTTCTGATGCGAGGCGAGCGCGAAGGCGTCCTGATCTTCCCGCGAGATCTTCCACTGGGTCGCGACCTTCTCGCCGGTAAGGCCCATGCCGTAAGCCATGCTGACGTGTTCGTCCTCGATGGCGATGGCGTTGATCGACGGCCAGTGACCCATCATCGGGACGAGGCTCATCGACTCGGCGCCGGCCGCGATCATCGCGTCGGCCTCGCCCACACGGATGCGGTCGGCAGCCATCGCGAGGGCGGTGAGGCCGGACGCGCAGTAGCGGTTGACCGTCGCGCCGCCGATGGTGTCGGGCAGGCCCGCCATCAGCACGGCCATGCGCGCCATGTTGAGTCCCTGTTCGCCTTCGGGGAACGAGCAGCCGACGATGGCGTCCTCGATCACGTTGGGGTCGAGCGATGGAACCTGAACCATCGCGGACTGGAGCACGCGGATCAGCAGGTCGTCGGGGCGGACGTTGCGGAACATGCCGCGCGGCGCCTTGCCGATCGGCGTGCGGGTCGCGGCGACGATGTAGGCGTCGGTGAGTTGCTTGGTCATGGATTGGCTCGGTCAATCCCCTCCCCTTCAAGGGGAGGGTTAGGGAGGGGATGGGGTACGACGGACTTGAACGAAGCTTCACCATGCAGCGCGCGATGGATGACTTCATGATTCCAGAAGCGCAGGACGCGAAATCCAGCGCGCGACAGGTGGTCGGTTCGCTCCTGATCTCTCGCGACAGCGTCCTGATGCTGGCCACCATCGACCTCGACGACCAGTCGTCGCTCCAGGCACACGAAGTCGACGATGAAGCTCTCGAAAGGATGTTGACGTCGGAACTTCGCGCCTAGCTGATTGCTACGCATGCGCTGCCAGAGGATGCGCTCGCAGTTGGTCGACTTGCGTCGAAGTTCTCGTGCTCTCGATCGGGCGAAGGGACTGGTCTGTGCTTTCATCGCTGAACCCATCCCCTCTCCAACCCTCCCCTCGAAGGGTCGGGAGCTTCTTTGAGGGGCGAGGGTGTTGCCAAGCTTCAGGTCTGCCGAGGCGCAGCGCAACGTCCATGCGGATGTGGCGGCAATCAGGTGACTCACGCCTTCCTTCCCAACAACCCCACCAGCTCCACCGGCAACGCATGGGACTTGTGCGCGCCCACCTTCGAGCACACCCACACGAGCTCCCCCGTCGTCAGCACCTCGTCCTCACCCTTCAGGAAGATCGCCAGCACCCAGGTCAGGCTCGTCGTCCCGATCCGTCCGACGGTGATGCCCACCTCGATCTCCGAGTCCTTCACGATCGGTCGCTGGTACTCGACCAGTGCCTTCACGAGATGGAAGTCGAGGCCGCTCTTTCGTACCATGCCGTCGTAGTCGTAGCGAAGCGCGCGCAGGTATTCGGTGATCGTGATGTCGTAGTAGGTCAGGTAGTGCGCGTTGAAGACGATGCCCTGCGCATCGATCTCCGAATAGCGCACGCGCAGCGGCGTGAAGTGGTCGTAGCGGGCGCGCGCGCTCATGCGCTCAGTTCCGCACCGGTTTGCCGGTCTGCATCATTCCCATGATGCGTTCCTGCGTCTTCGGATGCCCGAGCAGGGCCATGAAGCCCTTGCGTTCCGCTGCCATCACCCATGCCTCGTCGACCCGCGAACCCGCGTCGACGTCGCCGCCGCAGATCACCTCGGCGATGGCCTTGCCGATGTGGAAGTCGTGCGCCGAAATGAAGCCGCCGTCGCGCAGGTTGATCAGCTGACCCGTGATCGTCGCGATGCCGCCGCGGCCGATCACCGGGAAGGTCGTCTTCATCGGCGGTCGGAAGTCGGCAGCATGCATCGCCTGCGCCTCGCGGATGGCGGCGCCGAGCAGTTCGTGCGGATGGAAGACGATGCGATCGGCATCGAGCAGCCAGCCCATCTGCCTGGCTTCGATCGCGCTCTTCGACACCGCGGCCGTGGCCGCGTGCGTGAAGTACTTCTTCACGGTGTCGAGCAGGTAGCTGTCGGGCACGATGGCCTGTTCCTCGGCAGCGCGGCGCGCGCCATAGGTCAGCCCGCCGCCGGCCGGCAGCAGGCCGACGCCGACTTCCACCAGACCCAGGTAGGTCTCGAGGGCAGCGACCCGTCGCGCGCAGTACAGCGCCATCTCGCAGCCGCCGCCGAGCGCCATGCCGGCCACCGCCGCCACGGTCGGCACCTGCGCATGGCGCAACGCGAGCATCGCGTCCTGCAGCTTCGCGATCTCGGATCCGATGGCCGCGACGCCGCCCGACATGAACACCGGCAGCATCGCCTGCAGGTCGGCTCCGTACGAGAACGGTGCGTCGGTCAACTGGCCGGGGCTCCACAAGACGAGACCCTTGTACTCTGCCTCAGCCATCGCGATGGCCTTGCCGATCGCGGCGATGAGTCCGGGCCCGATCGTGCCGCCCTTGGTCTTGAACGAAAGGATCAGCACGTCGTCCATGCCCGACCGATCGAGCGTCCAGATGCGCGCGGATTCGTCCTCGAACGCAGTGACTCCCTCCGCCGCTGGGCGAGGGTTGGGGAGGGGATCGGCGACGGCGGCGACAGACTCGCCAAACAGGGAAGCCCGATACACCTGCCGCCCGTAGACCGGCAACGAAGAGCGTCCGATGAATGACTCGGCGACAGGCGACCATGACCCCTCCGCCTGATGCACCCCCCCACGATCCGCCACCGGACCCTCGAAGACCCACGCCGGCAACGGCGCCGATGACAACGCAAGCCCCTGGCCGATGTCATCCCTGATCCATCCCGCCACTTCTTTCCAGCCCGCCGACTGCCACAACTCGAAAGGCCCGAGCTTCTGGCCGAAGCCCCAGCGCATCGCGAAGTCGACGTCGCGCGCGTTGTCGGCGATGTCGGCCAGGTGCACGGCGATGTAGTGAAAGCTGTCGCGCAGGATTGCCCACAGGAACTGGCCCTGCGGCGATTTCGATTCGTGCAGAAGCTTGAGCCGTTCGGAAGTCGGCTTCCTGAGGATGCGGGCGACGGTCTCGTCGGCCTTGCCACCGCTCGCGACGTAGTCACCGGTCTTGGCATCGAGGCGCTGGATATCGCGCCCGACCTTACGGTAGAAGCCGGCACCCGTCTTGGAGCCGAGCGCGCCCTTCGCGATCAGCCCGGCCAGCGCCGGCGGCGTCGCATACAGCGCGGCGAAGGGATCGTCCTGCAGATGGTCCTGCATGGTCTTCACGACATGACCCAGCGTGTCGAGGCCGACCACGTCGGCGGTGCGGAAGGTGCCCGACTTCGCGCGACCCATCTTCGCGCCGGTGAGGTCGTCGACGACGTCGAGCGAGAGGCCGTACTTGTCGGCTTCGTGCATCGTCGCCAGCATCGAGAAGATGCCGACGCGATTCGCGATGAAGTTCGGCGTGTCCTTCGCGCGGACCACACCCTTGCCGAGCGTGCTGGTCAGGAAGGTCTCGAGACGATCGAGGATCGCGGGGTCGGTGTCGACGGTCGGGATCAGCTCGACCAGATGCATGTAGCGCGGCGGGTTGAAGAAGTGCACGCCGCAAAAATGGGACTTCAGTGCGTCGGGGATGCCGTTGGCCAGCGACGTGATCGACAGGCCGGAGGTATTTGACGCGAAGAGTGCGTCGGGCGCGATGAAGCTCGCGATCTTCGCGTAGAGGTCGTGTTTCCAGTCGAAGCGCTCGGCGATGGCTTCGATGACGAGATCGCAGGCACTGAGCTTCGCGAGATCGTCGTCGTAGTTCGCGACCTCGATCAGCGCTGCGTCAAAAGCGACGCCGAGCGGGGCTGGATTGAGCATCTTCAGTGATTCGACTGCCTTCTTCGCGATGGCGTTCTTGTCGCCGGTCTTCGCGGCGAGGTCGAAGAGGACGACGGGGACGCGGGCGTTGATGCAGTGGGCGGCGATCTGCGCGCCCATGACGCCGGCACCGACGATGGCGATTCGTTTAACGGTTTTCATCTGATATCTCCCTCCCTTTCAACGGGAGGGCCGGGGAGGGGATGGGTTCAACGAAAGGCTAAGAAAGTGGGATATTCGCTAACCCCATCCCCTTCGCAACCTCCCCCTTGAAGGGAGAGGGACGGACTGAGACGGGCTCGCGTCAGAACAGCTCCGCTTCCAGCTCCATCAACACCTTCGAACCCGCCCGCGCGCTACGGATCGCGCTCGCCGTCTCCGGCAGCAGTTTCGCGAAGTAGAACCGTGCCGTCGCCAGCTTGGCGCGGTAGAACGGGTCGCCGCTCGATTCCTTCTCCAGCGCGATCTTCGCCATCCGCGCCCAGAAGTACGCGTAGATCAGATGGCCGACCACGCGCAGGTAGTCGACCGCCGCAGCACCCACCTCGTCGGGACTCTGGAACGCCTTCATGCCCAGTTCCATCGTCAGCTTGGTCGTCTTGTCGCCGAGGTCGGCCAGCGGATTGACGAACTCGGCCATCGCCTCGTTGGTGCCTTCGGCTTCGACGAAGTCCTGCACCATCTTGCCGAACTTCTTCATCTTCGCGCCGTTGTCCGACAGGATCTTGCGGCCCAGCAGGTCGAGCGCCTGGATGGTGTTGGTGCCCTCGTAGATCATGTTGATGCGCGCGTCGCGGACCATCTGCTCGACGCCCCACTCGGCGATATAGCCGTGGCCGCCGAACACCTGCAGGCAGCCCGACGCGGCGAAGAAGCCGTTGTCGGTCATGAACGCCTTCACCACCGGCGTCATCAACGCCATCATGTCGTCGGCGTCTTTCCGCACTGCCTCGTCGGGGTGGTTCAGCAGGTCGCTCTGCAACGCGACCCAGGTCGCGAACGCGCGGCCGCCTTCGGCATAGGCGCGTGCGGTCAGCAGCATCTTGCGCACATCGGGATGCACGATGATCGGATCGGCCTGCTGGTCGGGGCTCTTCGGTCCCGTCAGCGAGCGACCCTGGATGCGGTCCTTCGCGTAGGCAGCCGCGTTCTGATACGCGATCTCGGTCAGCCCGAGACCCTGCACGCCGACGCCCAGACGCGCGCCGTTCATCATCACGAACATCGCGGCCAGACCTTTGTTGGGCGCACCGACCATCGTGCCGATCGCGCCGTCGAGGTTGAGCTGGCAGGTCGCGTTGCCGTGGATGCCCATCTTGTGTTCGATGGCGCCGCAGAAGATCGGATTGCGCTCGCCGACCGCGGCATTCGCGTCCGTGCCTATCGGCATGAACTTCGGCACGACGAACAGCGAGATGCCCTTCGAGCCGGCCGGCGCATCGGGCAGGCGCGCGAGCACCAGGTGCACGATGTTGGCCGCCATGTCGTGCTCGCCGGCCGAGATAAAGATCTTGTTGCCGGTCAGCCGGTAGGTGCCGTCGCCGACCGGCTCGGCCTTCGTGCGCAGCATACCGAGGTCGGTGCCGCAATGCGACTCGGTCAGGCACATCGTGCCCAGCCATTCGCCGGAGACGATCTTCGGCAGGTAGACCTTCTTCTGCTCGTCGGTCCCGTGCGCGAGCAGCGCGGTGTAGGCGCCGTGCGCCAGCGACGGGTACATGGTCCAGGCCTGGTTGGTCGCGTACTTCATCTCCGAGAAAGCGATCTCGATCAGGTGCGGCAGGCCCTGGCCGCCGAAGTCCGGGTCGGCCGACAGCGACGGCCAGCCACCGTCGCAGTACTGCTGATAGGCCTGCTTGAAGCCCTTCGGCACGGTGACGACATGCGTCGCGGCGTCGAAGTGACAGCCTTCCTGGTCACCGGACAGGTTGAGTGGCAGCAGCACCTCGGCGCAGAACTTGCCGGCCTCTTCGAGGACCTGGTCGATCGTGTCGGCGTCGATGTCCGCGTAGGCCGGGACTTCGTTCAACGCCGTCGTGACGTCCAGCAGTTCATGCATCACGAAGCGCATGTCGCGCAGCGGCGGGTGGTAGATGGCGGGCATGGGTTTCCTTGGGTTGGATGTCTGGTTGAGTGCCGCGTCAGCGCGCGGCTTCGATGGCGTCGGCCGTGGCCAGGCGACGTTGCGGCGTGCTTTCCGACGACGGCGTGCGATAGCTGTCGATCAGCCGCAGATAGCCGCGGTCGATGCGATCGACCGCATGCCGGTCACCGATGAAGCGGGCGTCGTGATGGAGCGCCAGCACCATCGCGCGCATCTCGAAGACGAGTTGCTCGACGTCGGTGTCCGGGACCAGGTGGCCGTGCTTGACGGCCTGCCGCGCGGCGCGCAGCAAGGCCTTCTGCCAAGCCATCACCATCGACAGCAGCTCGTCGCGGATCGGGCCGGGGCGATCGTCGTACTCGACGGCGCCGCTGATGTACATGCAGCCGCTGTCGATCTCGCGGGTGTGGCGCTTGACCCAGCCGGCGTACATCGCCGACAGGCGTGGCAGGCCATGCGGCTCCTTGAGGCTCGGCAGGAAGACCTCTTCCTCGAAACGCCGGTGGTACTCCTGGATGACCGCGATCTGCAGGTCCTCGCGGGAGCCGAAGTGCGCGAAGACGCCGCTCTTCGACATCTGCATCCGCTCGGCGATGAGGCCGATCGTCAGCCCTTCCAGGCCGTCACGACTCGCGAGGTCGAGCGCGGCCTCGAGGATGGCGGCGCGGGTCTGTTCGCCTTTACGCATGGGATTGGATCAACGGAGCTGCCTGGAAAAAGGATAAGTGGAAATTAGCACGACCGTGCTTTTTAGTCCACGTCCTTGATGTGGTGTCCGATTGCTGCGGACGGGCGGTTGCGTCAACAAGAATCGCTATCATTCGCATCTAGCCCACCCCACGCTCTCCACCTTGGCCTCACTCCCCTTGCCTCGTGCTGAAGTCGCCGGCGCCACGTCGGCGCGGCGCCGCGCGTACTGGCTCAAGACGCTGTATCGCTGGCACTGGCTGAGTTCGGCCGCGTGCCTGGTCGCGCTGTTGGTCTTCGCCGCGACGGGGCTGACGCTGAATCACGCTGGCGCGATCGAGAGCCGGCCAAGGGTCGACAAGCACAGTGATCGCTTACCTGTCGAACTGCTGACCACGCTGCGCGGGATGCGTCCCGACGCCAACGCGCCGCTGCCGTCGCCCGTCGTCGCCTGGCTCACCGACCACCTCGACCTGCGCACCCGCGATCGTCCCGGCGAGTGGTCCGACAAGGAGGTCTACGTTGCGCTGCCGCGGCCCGGCGGCGATGCGTGGGTCAGCATCGCGCTCGCCAGCGGCGCCGTGCAGGTCGAGTCCACCGACCGCGGTTGGGTCGCCTACTTCAACGACCTGCACAAGGGCCGCAACACCGGACCGGCGTGGAGCTGGTTCATCGACGTCTTCGCGGTCGCGTGCCTGATGTTCGCGCTGACCGGCCTCTGCCTGCTGTCGCTGCACGGCCGCTCGCGACCGTCCACCTGGCCGATGGTCGGGCTCGGGGTCGTGCTGCCGCTCGTCATCGCCATCCTTTTCATCCACTGACTGCTGCCGATGCGAAATCTGCTCCCGCTCGCACCTCTGGTCCTCGCCGGCATGGTGCCCGTTGCCGAGGCTGCCGATCTGAGCCTGAAGATCGAGATCCCGACCCTCTCGGTCGCCGAATATCACAAGCCTTACGTCGCAGCCTGGATCGAGCGCGAGGACGGCAGCGTCGTGTCGACCGTCGCGCTCTGGTACGAGGTCCGCTCGCGCAACAACGAAGGCGAGAAATACCTGAAGGACCTGCGTCAGTGGTGGCGACGCGCGGGCCGCGACATGAAGGTGCCGGTCGACGGACTGACCGGCGCGACGCGCGCTCCCGGCGAACAGCAACTGACGCTGACCGACGGTAAGCAGCCGATGCCGAAGCTCGAGCCCGGCAAGTACAAGTTGATGGTCGAGGCCGCGCGCGAAGGCGGCGGTCGCGAGTCGCTGGCGCTACCGTTCGCGTGGCCGGCCACGGCCGGTACCGTCGCGAGCGCGAAGGGCAAGGACGAGCTGGGCACCGTGTCGTTGAACGTGCCATGAAAGGACGCGCCATGAAGACGATTCCCCTGCTCGCTGCTGCCCTGCTGTCGTTGTCCACGGCCGCCTCGGCGCATAAGCCCTTTCTCGTGCCGTCGAGCACGGTGCTGTCGAACCTCGACGAATGGATCACGGTCGATGCCGCCGTCTCCGACGACCTGTTCTTCTTCAACCATCAGCCGCTCAACCTCGACAGCCTCGCGATCGTCGGGCCCGATGGCGCGCGCGTGCCGGCCGAGAACACCACCAAGGGCAAGGTCCGCAACACCTTCGACGTACACCTCGTGTCGCGCGGCACGTATCGCATCGGCACCGACGCGAGCTTCGTGCTGGCGAACTACGAACTGAACGGCGAGAAGAAGCGCTGGCGCGGCACGGCCGCGGCTTTCGCGACCGAAATGCCGGCCGGTGCGAAGAACTTCGAGGTCAGCGAAGGCAGCAACCGCGTCGAAACCTTCGTGACGTCGGGCAAGCCGACCGCGCTGTTCAAAGCTAGCGGCGTCGGGCTCGAACTGCAGCCGGTCACGCATCCCAACGACCTGATCGCCGGTGAGGCCGCGAGCTTCCGCATGCTGCTCGACGGCAAGCCCGTGTCCAACCTCAAGGTCATCGCGGTGCCCGGAGAGACCCGCTATCGCGATCGCCAGGACGAGATCGAGACGACGACCGATGCCGACGGACGCTTCTCGTTCAAGTGGCCGGGCGCCGGCCTGTGGTGGATCAACGCGGCGACGAAGGACAACCACACCACGTTGCCGCAGGCGAAGGAGCGTCGCGCGAGTTATGCGGCGACCCTCGAGGTGATGCCGAATTAGTTCCTCGACCACTCTGCGGCAGATCTTGGTGCCGCGCGACATCGCCGGCCCGCCGCTCCTGCCGTTCGGCTCGCCGGCCAGGGTCGGGACACTCGAAGGTCCGACGATGGGCACAACCTGGCGGGCGAGTCTGGTCGTGCAGGATGAACGCTCGCTGATCGCCCATCGGGTCGCGATCGAAGAGCTGCTCGCGATGCTGGTCGACGATCTCAGCAACTGGGAACCGGCGTCGGCGCTGTCGCGCTTCAATCGTTCGCCGATCGATGCGTGGCAGGCGCTGCCTGTCTCGTTGATCGCCGTGCTGGTCGAAGCGGGTCGGGTACATGCCGGCAGCGGCGGCGCTTTCGATCCCACGGTCGCGCGGGCCGTGTCGTCCTGGGGATTCGGTCCTTATGATGGGTCGATCGGTTCGACCACGGGCTTCGAGCACATCGCAGTCGACGCACTGCATCGAAGGGCGCGCCGTCGCGAGGACGTGGTCGTCGACCTGTGCGGCATCGCGAAGGGCCATGCCGTCGACTGCGTGTCGCGCCTGCTGATCGCACGCGGCGCCGCGCATCACCTGGTCGAGATCGGCGGCGAGCTGCGCGGAAGCGGCGTCAAGCCCGACGGCATGCCGTGGTGGGTCGCGCTCGAAGCACCACCCGATGTCGAACTCGACGAGACCGTCGCGGCGCTGCACGGTCTGTCGATCGCGACCTCGGGCGACTATCGGCACTTCATCGATCGCGACGGTCGACGCCGCGCACACACGATCGATCCCGCGACCCATGAACCGGTGATCGATGCGCTGGCCTCGGTCACGGTGCTGCACGCGGACTGCATGACGGCCGATGCCGAGGCGACGGCGATCACGGTGCTCGGTGCCGTCGACGGGGTGGCCTACGCGACCGCGCGCGGGCTCGCGGTGCGAATCATCGAGCGCACGTCGCAGGGTCCGCTCGTGCGACACACGCCGGCGTTCGCGGCGATGCTTGCGTGAACGATTCGCGGTCCCGGGTCGGCAACGTGCTGGTTGTCGTGGTGCTGCTCGCCATGGCGTCGTGGTGGCTGTTCGCCGAGGAAGGCCTGCGATGGCCCGATGTCGCGGGCTCGCGATGGACCCTGTTCGTCGTCGTCGTCGTGCTGTACGCGGCCTTGTGCTTGGTGGCCATCGCAAGGAC
Organism: Betaproteobacteria bacterium; assembly: GCA_025356395.1. Classification (GTDB taxonomy): domain Bacteria; phylum Pseudomonadota; class Gammaproteobacteria; order Burkholderiales; family Burkholderiaceae_D; genus CAHJXF01. The sequence continues at coordinate 40,846 of JANXTA010000022.1, read as the reverse complement.
GCGGCGCATGACCCGACCCGCGACGGTCGTCGATGACGGCACGATCCTCGTGGCCTTTGCGACGCAGACCGGCTTCGCGGAAGAACTCGCGACCCGGACCGCGGCAGCGTTGCGGGCAGCTGGCCATCGCATCGACCTGCGTCCGCTGGCGCAGGTCGATGCAGCCACGTTGATGGCGACGCGCGTCGCCTTCTTCGTCGTCGCGACCTACGGCGAAGGCGAGCCGCCCGATACGTCGCGGCGCTTCGCCCGTGAGGTCCTCGGCGCCGTCGCATCGCTGGGCGACTTGCGCTTCGGCATGCTCGCGTTGGGCGATCGCGGCTACGAACACTTCTGCGGCTTCGCCCGAACCTTCGAGGCGTGGTTGACGAAGCAGGGCGCCGATCCGTTATTTGCGCGCATCGACGTCGACAAGAGCGCGAGCGCGGCGCTGGCGGCGTGGGACGCCGGACTGCTGCCATGGACTGGTGACGCGGCCGTGCAGACCCTGCCGAGCTTCGTGTGGTGGACGGTGAGCGAGCGACGCAGGGCGAATCCCGGCAGCATCGGCGAGCCGGCCTTCCACGTGACGCTGGTCCCGCCGCAGGGTGAGGCGCCGAGCTGGGAAGCGGGTGATATCGCCATCGTGCAGCTACCCGACGGGCAGCGGCGCGAATACTCGATCGCATCGTTGCCCACTGATGGCCGCATCGACCTGCTGGTCCGACAGGCCCATCGATCCGACGGCGGCATCGGTTTCGGCGCGCGGTGGCTGACGTCCACGCTGGCGATCGGCGCGTCCACCGGCCTGCGCATTCGCGCCAATCAGGGCTTCCGCCTCGCAGGCATCGCACCGTCGACGCCGTTGATCCTGATCGGCAACGGGACCGGCATCGCGGGCCTGCGTGCGCATCTCAAGGCCCGCGTGGCCGCGGGCGCGACCCGTCACTGGCTGTTCTTCGGCGAACGTCACGCCGCGGTCGACAACGTCTACGGCGACGAGCTCGACGCCTGGCAACGCGCGGGATTCCTCGAACGCATCAGCTACGCGTTCTCGCGCGACACGCCGCGTCGCGTGCACGTGCAGGACCGCGTGCTCGAGCAGCGCGATGCAGTGGCCGAGTGGCTCGCCTTCGGCGCGGTCGTGCTGGTCTGCGGCAACGCCGCCGGCATGGCGGATGGCGTGGACGCGGCGTTGAAGGCGATCGTCGGCGACGCCGCGCTCGAGGACATGGCCGTCGACGGCCGCTACCGACGGGACGTGTATTGAAGCCGGATCGGCTGTCCGTTTTCACGACGCCGGACGTCTCTACTCCGGACAGCGAATGAAGCGCCGAGAAGGGCTGGGATCGCGTTTCTCACGCAAGAACGCGGGTGGAAGCGCGGCTGGCACGGATCCCGCGATGAAGGTCTGGACCACCCACCCACGCGCCTCGGCGCCAGACCTTCATGACATAGCTCGATTCGCAAGCCTCCTTCGTGCGCCGAACCCTCGCGTCCGCGCTCGCCGGCACCGCCTTCTTCCTGGCGGGTGCCGTCCATGCCCAGGCCATCCCACCGGCACCACCCTTGCCGCCAGCCGATCCGTCGCTGTCGGCGCCGAACCCACCGGCACCCCCGATCCCGCCAGCGGCCCCGACCCGCTGATTGCCGGAGGTCGCCATGACCGTCGACGACCATCGCCTGTCCGCGTCGAAGGACGGAACCGCGCATGCGAGCAGCGTCGGCTGGCTCAAGGCGCTCAACTTCTCGATCGCCGACGTGCAGAACGGCATGGGGCCCTATGTCGCCCTGTTCCTGCTGTCGTCCGCGCACTGAAGCACCGGGCAGATCGGCACCGCGCTCGCGTTCGGCAACATCGCGCAGGTGATCGCGCAGACGCTGGCCGGTGCGCTGATCGACTGCATGCGGCAGAAACGTGCCCTGATCGCGATCGGCATCGTGTCCGCGGGACAGGTGCTGATCGGTGTGGCCGGCGCGATCTTTCCGGCGACCCCGGCCGCGATGGCACTCGACTTCGTCGGCCGCCAGCGCATGGACGCGCAGGTGGCACCAACCAGGCCTTCAACGCGGCGGGGAACGTGTTTGCCGCGCTGGCCATCGGTGCGATCGGTTTCTACATCGGCCTGCAGTGGATGTTCTTTCTCGTGGTGGGACTGTGCGCCGTCTCGCGGCTCTTCCTCAAATGCATCCGGCCCGAGCACATCGACTACGACCTCGCCCGTGGCGCCGATGGCGAGGACGCGGGCCGTCAGGCAACGATGCCCAGGGCTTCGGCGCCTCGATACGCGATCTGCTCGCGACCTTCAGGGAGCTCGCGAAGCAGCGCGCCGTACTGGTCTTCCTGGTCTGCGCGGTGATATTCCATTTCGCCAACGCGGCGGTGGTGACGCGGATGCTCGGCGCGGACCAGGGCGCCCAACGCGCGGTGCTGTACACCGCGGGCTACATGCTCGCGTCGCAGGTCGTGTTCGTCGTTGCGGCGCTGAGCGGCCGGCTCGCTGCGAAGATCGGCCGCAAGCCCCTCTTCCTCTTCGCGTTCGCGATGCGCACGTTGCGCGGCGTGCTCTACACGTTGAGCGACCAACCCGCGGCGTTGATCGCCGTGCAATGCATGGACGGCCTCGGGGCCGGCGTGATCGGCGTCGTGGCCGTGCTGATCTTCGCGGACCTGACCAAAGGCACGGGTCGCTTCAACGCCGCGCAGGGCGCGGTCGCGACGGCCGAGGGACTTGGCACCTTCCTGAGCAACGCCATGTCGGGCTTCCTCGCGACGCGCTTCGGCATGACGCCGACCTTCCTCGTGCTGGCCTGCATCGCCGCGGTCAGCTTCGTCGTCTTCGCGGCCTTCATGCCGGAGACGCGCGGGATGACTCGCGAAAAGCAGCAAGGACATCCATGACTTCGAACCCCTTCGTCAGCTGGCTCCACATCGGCGACCTGCACGCGTCCGACGAGGACCGTTGGGAAAGCCTCCACACACTGACGCGCATCGTCGAGACGGTATGCGACCACGTCCCCGAGGACGCACTCGACTTCGCGTTCCTCCCCGGCGAGCGGTTGCCCGCATCGATCCGCATCGCCGGTCGACGGGCGCTGTTCCTCGACATCGTCTGCGCGGGCTCGGGCGGCCCGGACTTCCGCCTCAGTGATGTGCAGACGGTCTGGCTGCGCGAGCAGCTCGACGCCGCACGGCTCACGTCCGAGCCGCACCCCCTGGTCTTCATGCACGCGTTGCCCGGCAACCTGCACGAGGGCGCGCGCGAGATCGGCCGGCTGTTCGCCGACGCGCACGTGGCCTTCGTCGACACCGGCCACACGCACTACAACGAGCTGATCAACGACGGCGCCGTGATCTATTCGGCGACCCGTTCGACCGGCCAGGTCGAGGAGGGTGAGGCCGGCTTCGCGATCGCGGCGGTCGACGGCGACGCGTCGAGTTGGCGCTTCAAGACGCTGGGGTCGCCGTGGCCATGGGTGCTGATCACGTCGCCTGCCGACGAGCGATTGACCATCGAGGGGATGGTGCTCGAACCGTCGAAGTCCATCGTCGTTCGTGCGCTGGTCTTCGGCAAGGACGTGGTGTCGGTCGCGGCCCTGGTCGACGGCATGCATGCAGTCGAGGTCGAGGCACTGGCTTCCGATGGCGCGAGTGGTCGCGACGCGATCCGCGTGCGTACCGCAGTCGATCCGCGAACGCTCCACGCGCACGTCGAGGATCGCCACTCGGTCGGCGCGTGGCCCGAACACGAGCTGCTCGGCACGAAGCTCGGCCGCAACGCCAACGGCAAGGGCTGGTGAACGCCACGCCATGCGTTACCCTTTTTCGTCGATCCACCCTCCCCACCCGAATCGCATGAAGAGCCGGACCTGCAAGTCATGATCGTCGCGCCGCAGCACACGCATCTCGCCACCTGGTCGATCGCCGCGCTGGCCACCGCGGGCGTCATCGTCCGACCCTTCAAGCTGCCCGAGGCCGTGTGGGCGGTGCTGGGCGCCGTCGTGCTGGTGGTCGCGGGCCTGCTGCCGATCGGCAAGGCGTTCGAGGCCGTGGGCAAGGGCACCGACGTCTACCTGTTCCTGATCGGGATGATGTTGCTCTCCGAGGTCGCTCGGCGCGAAGGCCTGTTCGACTGGGTGGCGGCAGTGGCCGTCAATCGGGCCGACCGTTCTCCGCAGCGCTTGTTCCTGTTGATCTACGGCGTCGGCATCGTCGTCACGGCCTTCCTGTCGAACGACGCGGCCGCGGTCGTGCTGACGCCCGCGGTCTATGCGGCCACGCGCAAGGCGAAGGTCGAGCCGCTGCCCTACCTCTTCATCTGCGCCTTCATCGCCAACGCGGCAAGCTTCGTCCTGCCGATCTCGAACCCGGCCAACATCGTGTTGTACGGCGACAGGACGCCGGCGCTTGGCGTGTGGCTCGCGAGCTTCGCGCTGCCGTCGCTGGCGGCGATCGTCGCGACCTATCTCGCGCTGCGCTTCACCGAGGGCCGGAGCCTCGAGGCCACCTGCGAGAGCGGCATCGCCACCCCCGAACTGTCGAAGGGTGCATGGACCGCGATGGCCGGCCTCGTGCTGACCGCGGTCGTGTTGATGGTCGTGTCGGCGCGCGACATGCAGCTCGGGCTGCCCACCGCAATCATGGGGATCGTCACGACGGTGATCGTGCTGGTCGCGTCGCGCACGTCGCCGTGGGAGACCGTCAAGGGCGTGTCGTGGGCCGTGCTGCCGCTGGTCGCCGGCCTCTTCGTACTGGTCGAGGCGCTCGTCGCGACCGGCGTGATCGCGGAGCTCGGGAAACTGCTGACGCGCTCGGTGAGCGCCTCGCCGCAAGCCACGGCGTGGTCGTCGGGCGTGCTGATCGCGGTCGTCTCGAACCTCATGAACAACCTGCCGGCCGGTCTGATCGCGAGCTCGACGATCCAGCTCGTGCATCCGCCTCAGCAAGTGGTGGACGCGTTGCTGATCGGCGTCGACCTGGGTCCGAACCTGTCGGTGACCGGATCGCTTGCCACCATCCTGTGGCTGACCGCAATCCGCCGTGAGGGCGTGGACGTGGGCTTCTGGCGCTTCCTGCGGCGGGGTGCGGTCGTGATGTTCCCGGCTTTGATCCTCGCGCTGGCTGCGCGACTGCTGATGCCGGCCTGATGGCGGACATCGATCGCGTCCGCGAGCTGCTGCACGGTGCGTCGAAGGTCGTCGTCTTCACCGGCGCGGGTGTGTCCGCCGAGAGCGGCATCCCGACCTTTCGTGACGCGCTCACCGGGCTGTGGTCGAACTACGAAGCCGAGAGCCTCGCGACAGAGGCCGGCTTCACGGCCGACCCGTCGCTGGTGTGGCGCTGGTACGCATCGCGGCGCGCGGCGATCCGGCAGTGCGAACCGAACGCCGCGTATCACGCCATCACGCGCCTGCAGTCACGCGTGGACACCACGGTCGTCACGCAGAACGTGGACGGGCTCCACGCACGGGCCGGCGCGAAAGACCCCATCGAACTGCACGGCAACATCGTCCGTGCCCGCTGCTTCGCCGGATGCGGCTGGCGTGGTGATGTCGATGCGCTCGAAGCGGTTGATCCGGGAGTCCCGCCGCATTGCCCGCGCTGCGACGCGCATGCGCGTCCCGATGTCGTGTGGTTCGGCGAGAGGCTGTCGGAGGTCGCATGGGCCCGTGCCGAGGCCGCCTGTCGCGCGGCAGACGTGTGCCTCGTGATCGGCACGTCGGGACTGGTCCATCCCGCTGCGGGCTTGCCTGCGTTGGCCCGATCGGCCGGCGCCTCGATCGTGGTGATCGGTCCCGAGGCGACGCGGCTCGATGACATTGCGGAGGTAGTGCTTCGAGGTCGCGCGGGGGAAGTGTTGCCGTTACTCGTCAGCTGAGCAGCTGGCGTGGACGAGGCACGGGTGGCGAAGATTCCGTGGATGGGAATCGGGACGATATGCGGCAGATCGAGTTTTCACGCGCCCGTCGGGATGCAAAGCTCGACGAGCCGCATCTCGAAGGCGAGGCGCATCGCCGTTGCGGTCTTGACCTGGCTATCGGCACTCAACTTGTCGAGGAGTCTCTCGGGTGGACGGGGGGCGCCGCGTCGAGGTGCGAGACCCGTACATCGACCGCCTGTAGCTTCGCTAAATCGTAATCGCTCAGGTTCTTCGTGACCAGCGCCACCACGAGCGGAGCGGAATAGAAGGCCTCGGCGACCACTGCACGCGCACACGCGGACACATGCATGTCCTCGGCCGATCTGGTTCCGGCAAAGATCGCTCTGAACTGCGCCTGCACCGTGACCAGGTCGATGTCGGCCATCGGATAGCCTCGCGCCATGACGGCCTCCAGCACATGCGGCGAGGCGATATCGGGCTTTCGTCCCGTCTTCACCGGCGCGCGGCTCATCTCGTCGAGAATCAGCGGGCTCCAATGGGGATGGATGACCTTGGCGACATCCAGATGAAGCAGGAGGCCACGGGTCGCTGCGCCGAACAGCTTATCCGCATCGGCAACGACCGGAATCGACACTTGCTAGCCGAACATCTCGTCGTCCAGCAGGGCGTCGAGATCCGTGAGCGCCGTTGTCCGCCCGGCCTGCATGCGCGCACGCCAGGCCATCACGTTCTTGCGTAGCACTCGGCGCTGGTTGCCGACCAGGTTGAAGAGCGGAATCGTCCCTTGATCGATCTGCTTAGCGAGAAAGGGACGGGAGACGCCCACCACGTCGGCGGCCTGCTGGGTGGTCAGCGGCTGGTCGATCCCGCCGCTCGTCACGGTTTCGATCAGGATGCCGTCGGGCAGCACCTTGACTCGGTCCGCGCCGAGTACCTGTCTGAACTGGCGGATCAGCGTCCGCGCATCGACCGGATCGAGGACGCCGTCAGGATGCTCGACGGCCAATCCGAACTGTGGCGTCAGAAAATTCCAGCGCGGCCCTTGGTCCTGTTTTGAATGCGGCTGCGAGACGACGGGTTCGGGTTCTCGGACATTCAAGCGGGTCGAGAGCGCTACAGCACGCTTCGTCGGCGGAACCGCTTGCGCGACCTGCGCAACGCGAAATGAGGCCGCGCGGCCGGGAGAACTTTTCTTGATCGTCTTCATTCTGTAGTGCTGTCACGAATAATCGAAATGCGCGAAATTGTCGAAACAAGGAGCGGTGAGGCTTTCAGTCGCGCGTGTGTGGTGTTGTCTTCGATCGTCGACGAACGGTCAGAACCCGTCGTCATCCCGTTCCGAAGCCACGAAGGTTGCCAACTCGCGCCGGTCGCGTTTCGTCGGCCGACCCTTGCGCGTGTCGGCCGGCTCTCGCTCGAGCCTTCGTCGAGCCTCGGCCGCCGCGCGTGCCGCGAGGCTGACCTCGGTCTCCGCGTAGCGTGCCTGCGCGAGCGGCGCTGCGACTCGCACGTCGTCGAGGATCGCGACCCGCACCTCGCGTTCGATCCCGCCGACGCGGATCATGATCATGTCGCCGACGTGCAGCGACTTCGCCGGCTTGACGCGCTGCTCGTCGACGCGCACCTGACCGACGTCGATCGCATCGGCCGCCGCGCTGCGCGTGCGATAGAAACGCGCGGCCCACAGCCACTTGTCGAGACGGACCGTGCCGCCGGCGCCCGAGTCGGTGGACTTGCGCGCGCTCAAGCGAGCGGGGTCGCCACGACGGCGCGATGAAGGGCATGCACCGCGCCAGGTGCGACGATGAACAGGCGGTCGTCTGGCAGAGCATCGACGATCCATGTGCCGGTGAACGCACCGAAGGCCGGTAGCACGCCGACCCGCGATCCTTCCTCGTGACCGAACCAGAAGCAAGGCAGTCGCAGGCCGTCGCCGGCTCGACCGCTCAGTCGATAGCCGGGATGCAGGTGCCCCGCGAGTACGTAGCCGCGGTCGCAGGGCGTGGGGTGGTGGCGCATCGAGAACGGACCGACGGTCCACGACTCGTCGACGACGTCGATCCCGAGATGCGCGGGGGGATCGCCGGCGCGCGAGTCATGGTTGCCGCGCACCAGCGTCATCGCGACGTGGGCATGCCCGTGGCGCCATGCGGCCAATGCGTCGATGGTCTGCGCGGCCTGTGCTTCGCGCGCATGCAGGAAGTCGCCGAGGAAGACCACATGCTCGACGTCCCAGCGGCCGATCAGCGCATCGAGTCGGGCCAGGTTGTCGGCCGTCGTGCCGTGCGGCACCGGGACGCCGTGCGCGCGAAACGTGGCGGCCTTGCCGAAGTGAGCATCGGCGACCAGCAACATCCGGCGTTCGGCCCAGAAGGCGGCGCGTTCGGGAAAGAGGTGAAGGGTCTGCCCTGCGATCAATGTCTGCTGCATCGGCGCGATCTTAACTGCTCGACTTCATGCGGCCCGCATCTCCGGCGTCGCGAACAACCCCTCCAGTTCGCGTCGCAGCGCGTAGGCGCGTGTCGTCGCGTCCATCGCCACGTCGTCCCACGACAGGCTCGCGCCCTTCGCGACCGGCCGCACTACCTTAACGTCGTGCGCGAGGCCGAGCGGCAGCCCGCCGATGCGCATCGACGTCTCGGCCGGCAGCAGCTTGCCCCACACCGTGTAGCCGCCTTCGCCGTCGAGCACGTCGCCCGGCTTGAGGTCGCGCTTGGCGGTCGCGACGACGTCCGCGTTCCAGCATTGCGCGACACCGGTCGCCTCGCGGCGCAGCGCGACGCTGGCCACCGACATGCCGACTTCGAGGCCGATCAGGTGCCAGCGCTTGTAGAGCGTGAAGTAGCGCCCGCTCGGGTCGGTGTGCGCGTTGTATTCCTCGAAGCAGTTGCGGATGTATTCGGTCTCGCCTTCGACCGTGACCCACACGCCCATGCGGATGTCGTAGGGGATGGTGCGGCCATCGGCCTCGAGCGACGAGACCACCTCGACCATGCCCTTGCGTTCGAGCACGCCGCCCTCGGCGATCGGCCGCGTGACGAAGGGGATGTCATCGACGCTCGCCGGTGGATATAGCAGCCCGTTGCTCGGCACCGTGAGGCCGGTCGCGTTGGCGACCGCGGTGCATTCGATCGACGGCTTCGAGCCGTCCAGGAAGCTGTTGAACATTTTCGGATTCAGGCCGCCGCGCGTCGCCTGTTCCGGCGTCAGCCCGTAGTTGCCCCACACCGTGTCGGGCGTCGACTCGCTGAAGTGCGGCAGCCACTTGTGGCCACGGCCAGCGGCGACGACCGGGAAGCCGCAGGTACGCGCCCAGTCGACGAGGTCGCAGATCAGCGCCGGCTGGTCGCCGAACGCGAGCGAATACACCACGCCGGCTTCGGCCGCCCGACGCGCGAGCAGCGGGCCGCAGAACGCGTCGGCCTCGACCGTGACGTTGACGACGTGCTTGCCGTGCGCGAAGGCTTCGAGGCAATGGTCGACGGCCGCGATCGGATGGCCGGTGCATTCGACGACGACGTCGATCGCAGGATGCGAGACCAGTGCGCGCCAGTCCTCGCCGATGAAGGTCGTGCCGTCCTTGATGGCCGCGTCCAGCGATGCGGCGCGCGTGCGCGCATCGGCCCAGCCGACGCGCGCGAGGTTGGTCCGCGCCGCGTCCGGCGACAGGTCGGCGATGCCGACCAGGTGGACGCCCGGCGTGCGCGGAATCTGCGCGAGGTACATAGAGCCGAACTTGCCGGCGCCGATCAGGCCGATGCGGATCGGGCGCTGTTCGGCGGCGCGTTGCTGGAGTTGGGTGTACAGGCTCATCGAAGGTCTCCGCGTGTCGGGTCGCGTGGTGTGCGATCTACCGGATTTTACCGTCTACATCCGCACGCGCTTCACGTAGCCGCGCTCGCGACCGACCTTCGCGGGCTTGGCATCGGGCGGCGTGCCTTCGGCCGCGGCTTCCAGCTCCGCCAGCATCCGCGCGATGCGCTCCGCCAGCTTCTCCGTCGTGACCTCCTCGCGAAAGCGTTCCACCATCAACGGGAACGAGAACGGCGTCGCGTGGCCGGGGCGCGTGATCGTCAGATCCCAGTCCGCGATGCGTTCGAGCGTCGCGCGCAGGCGCCCGATCTCGAGCTCCTGCTCCAGCGCCTCGGTCTCGGCCTGCGTCAGCAGCAGGTTGCCGGCGTCGTGCTTGCGGAACACCTCGTAGAACAGGCTCGACGTCGCCTGCGTGCTGCGGCTCGACTTGCGCTCGCCCGGATAGCCCGCGAACACGAGGCCCGAGATGCGTGCGATCTCCCGGAAGCGACGCTGCGCGAGTTCGCTCGCGTTCAACGATTCGATCACGTCCTCGAGCAGGTGCTCGGTCGACAGCAGCCCACCCGCGATCAGCGACTCCCAGTCGAAGGACTCGGCCGACAGCAGCTCGAAGCCGTAGTCGCTCATCGAGATCGAGAAGGTGCCGGGCTTCTCGCGTGCCGCGCGCCACGCGATCAGCGAGCCGAGGCCGATATGAACCATGCGGCCGGCGAACGGATAGCAGAAGAAGTGATGCCCCTCGCGCGACTCGATCAGCTCGCACACCAGCCGGCCCGTGACCGGCAGCGCGGACCAGCGCTGCTGCAGCTCGAGCAGCGGCCGCACGGCGCGCATCTCGGGCTCCTTCTTCCACCAAGCCTCGCTCGCTTTCGATGCGCGCGCCAGCATGTCCAGCGACGCGTCGGCGAGTTCGGACGACAGCGGCATGCGGCCGCCGGCCCAGGTCGGTACGAGACCGTGCTTCTTCGTCGCTTTCTTCACGTAGGCGGTCATGTCGCGCACGCGGATCAGCTCCAGCACGCGACCGCCGAACACGAACACGTCGCCGGGCTTGAGGCGCGCGATGAAACCTTCTTCGACCTGCCCGATCTTGCCGCCGGTTGCGAGCCACGCGACGTGCATCGCGGTCTCGGCCGTGATGGTGCCGATGCTCATGCGATGCCGCCGCGCGAGGTCGACGCGCGGCACGCGATAGATGCCGTGCTCGTCGGGTGCGATGCGCTGATAGTCGGGATAGGCCGCGAGCGACGAGCCGCCGCCTTCGTCGAACGCGAGTGCCCAGTCGAACTCGTCGCGCGTCAGGTCGCGGTACGACCACGCGGTGCGGACCTCGTCGAACAGTTCGTCTGCGATGAAGCCGGTGCCGACCGCGATCGTCACGAGATGCTGCACGAGACAGTCGAGCGGCTTGTTGGGTGCGATGCGTGGCTCGATGCGGCGTGCGGCGACGGCCCTTCGCGCGGCAGCGGCCTCGACCAGTTCGAGCGCGTTGGTGGGGACCAGCGTGGCCCGCGATGCGCGGCCCGGCGCGTGGCCCGAGCGTCCTGCGCGCTGCATCAGCCGCGCGACGCCTTTGGCCGAGCCGATCTGCAGCACGCGCTCGACCGGCAGGAAGTCGACGCCGAGGTCGAGGGATGCCGTGCACACCACGGCTTTCAATGTGCCCGCCTTGAGGCCGGCCTCGACCCAGTCGCGCACCTCGCGATCGAGCGAGCCGTGATGGAGCGCGATGATGCCCGCCCACTCGGGCTTCGCGGCGAGCAGCGTCTGGTACCAGATCTCGGCCTGGCTGCGCACGTTGGTGAAGACCAGCGTCGTCGAGGACTTTTCGAGCTCGGCGACGACCGCGTCGACCAGCTTGATGCCGAGGTGCCCGCCCCACGGGAAGCGCTCGATCGAGTCGGGGATCAGCGTGTCGATCAGCAGCTCTTTGGGCAGGTCGCCCTTGACCATCACGCCGGGTCGCGATCTGCCGCGGCTATCGAGCCCGAGCAATGCGTGACGCGCGGTCTCGAGATTGCCGAGGGTAGCGGACAACCCCCATGCGATCAGCTTCGGGTTCCAGTGCCACAGCCGCGCCAGAGCGAGCTGGGTCTGCACGCCGCGCTTGTTGCCCATCAACTCGTGCCACTCGTCGACGACGATCACGGACACCGCGTCGAACAACGTCTGCGCGTCGGCGCGGGCGAGCAGTAGCGTCAGCGACTCGGGCGTGGTCACGAGTGCCTCGGGCAGATGCTTCGACTGCCTCGCGCGCGTCGCGGCGTCGGTGTCGCCGGTGCGCATCGCCACTTCCCAATCGAGTCCGATGCCGGCCGCCGAGTCCGCGAGCGCGCGCGTGGTGTCGGTCGCGAGCGCGCGCATCGGCGTGATCCACAGGATGCACAGCTTGCGGGTCGTGGGCACGCCTTCGTCGCGGGCGCGTTCCAGCTCCAGTCGCAACGCGCCGAGCCACGCCGCGTAGGTCTTGCCGGCGCCGGTGGTCGCATGGAGCAGCCCCGACTTTCCTGAGGCGATGTGATTCCACGCCTCGCGCTGGAATGGAAAGGGCGCGATGCCGCGTGCCGCGAGCCACGCGTCGATCGCCTCGGGCGCGGGCATCGGGCCGGGCACGGTGCGACGCTCGCGAGGCGCTGGCTTCTCGATGACGACCTCTTCGGCCTTCGCGGCCTTCCGCTCCGCGGCGGCCGTCTCGCGGCGCTTGCGATCGAGCTGGCGGCCGAGATGGTTGCTGCCGGCAAGCGTCGACGGCAGTCCCCATCGACCGGGTTCGGCGGGCTTGCGGGGGCGCGTCATGCCGGCACGCCGACGATCCAGCCTTCGAGCGGATCGATGGTCTCGGGCAGGCCGTAGCGGGGATGTCCGGCTCCGTGCTGCCGCAGCGCCCACGCGGCCTGCACCGCGCACAGCACGGCATCGAGCCGGTCGGCGCTGCCTTCGTCGATCAGGACCGCGCGCTGGGCTTCATCGATCGTGATCGTGAGCGACATCGCGTGATGTCCGGAGCGCAAGGCGTCGACGATGCGTGCGCGTTGTCCCCGTCGTGCGGGCGTCTGCATCGATCGCGTGTCGGACTTGTACGAAGCCCGCGTGATCGAGCGCGCGAGATAGCCCGGATAGGCCTCGAGCGCGACGCGATCGACATCGATGCGCGATGGATCGTCGTCCAGTCCCGGGATGCAGACGCCGGCCGCGATCATGCGCGGCGCGCCCGCATGCAGCATCCATGCGACCGGCGGGTTGACCCACTTCATCGACGGGCTCGACCCGGCCGGTCGATCGCTTGCGCGATGCGCGAACTTGGAGCCGGCGGGTCGCGCATTGCAGAAGGCGACGAAGATCTCGCGGATCGTGGCGCGGTCGAGCGCGGCGTAGTGCGCGATCAACGCGCGCCACTCGACTGGCCAGCCAAGTGTCTCGACCAGCTCGCGCGGCAGTCCGAACGGCATGTCGAAGCCCGCGACCCACGGGCCTGACCGCACGAGGAAGGCGTCGAATGCCGGCCAATCGGCCAGCGCTTCGAGACCGACCAGCGCGTAACGACCATCGTCATGCGCTTCGAGGCGCGCGACGGTGATGGGCTTCGCGCGACGCGGTGCGCTGGTGAAGTCGACGCCGTAGATCGACGTGCCTTGCGACTTCATCGTTCGACCAAGACGTCGACCACCGCATCGTGTCCATCCGAAGCGGCGACCGTGGGTACCGCCGGCGCAGGCTTCGGCGCATCGCCCATCAACGCTTCGAGCGACGCCAGCGTGTCGGCCTCCTCGATGGGCTTGTCGGTGCGCCAGCGCAGCATCCGCGGAAAGCGCGTCGCGATGCCTGACTTGTGGCGCGGCGAGCGCTGGATGCCTTCGAAGCCGAGCTCGAAGACCTGCGTCGGCTTGACGCTGCGCACCGGTCCGAACTTCTCGATCGTCGTCTTCTTGACGATCGCATCGACCTTCACCATCTCCTCGTCGGTCAGGCCCGAGTAGGCTTTCGCGAAGGGGATCAGCGCGCGCGGCTCCGTGCCCTGCGGCCGATCCCACACCGCGAACGTGAAGTCGGTGTACAGCGACGCGCGCCGGCCATGCCCGCGCTGCGCGTAGATCAGGACCGCGTCCACGGACAGTGGATCGATCTTCCACTTCCACCACACGCCGACGTCCTTCGTGCGACCGACGCCGTAGCGCGCGTCGCGGCGCTTGAGCATGAAGCCTTCGACGCGACGATCGCGTGCCTCTGCGCGCAGCACGGCGAAGTCCTGCCAGCTGTCGGCCATCAGCACGGGCGAGAGACGCAGCGTCGGCCGATCGATCGTCGCGACCAGCGCTTCCAGACGCGCGCGACGCTCGGCCTGTCCGTGCGTGCGCAGGTCGATACCACCTTCCTCGAGCAGGTCGTAGGCCACCAGCACGACCGGCACTTCGGCCAACAATTTCTTCGACAGCGTCTTGCGGCCGATACGCGTCTGCAGGTCGGCGAAAGGCGCGGGCACGCCCTCGGCTGCGCGCCACACCAGGATCTCGCCGTCGATCACCGTGCCGGGCGGGATCGCGTCGACCAGTGCCGTCAGTTCGGGGAAGCGTTCGGTGATGAGGTCTTCGCCGCGCGACCAGACGAACACCTCGCCCAGGCGCGCGACGAGCTGGCCGCGGATGCCGTCATACTTCCACTCGACCTGCCAGTCGGCAGGGCTGCCGAGCAGTTCGTCGAAGCGCCCGACCGGCTCGTTGAGCGCGTGAGCGAGGAAGAACGGATAGGGCTGGCCGCGCAGCTCGTCGGGCATCGCGCCGTCGATGGAGCCATCGGTCGACGTCGCTGCGATCAGTGCGCGATAGGTCGCGGCAGCGGGGCGCGTGCGCCTGTCGGTGTAGCCCATCAGGCGATGCGCGACGACCTTGGGGTCGATGCCCGACACGGTGGCCAGCGCGCGCGTCACCGACAGCTTCGAGACGCCGACCCGGAAGCCGCCGCCGATCAGCTTGATCAGCAGGAAGCGCTCGGGCGTGTCGAGCTCGTCCCACCATCCCGCGAGCCGGATCGCGATCGTCTCGGGCGGCTCGCCCTTCAGGCCGAGCAGGCGATCCTCGATCCAGGTGGCAAGGCCGAGGTCCGACGTGTGCGACGGCGGTGGCAACACGTGCGCGATGGTCTCCGCGAGATCGCCGACGGCCTGGTAGCTCTCGTCGAACAGCCATTCGGGCAGGCCGGCGATGTCGCGCGCCGTCTCGCGCATCAGCCGCGTCGGAACCGTCTGCCGGGGCTTGCCGCCTGCCAGGAAGTACACGGCCCAGGCCGCGTCCCGTTCGGCACCCTGCGTGGTGACGGCCGCGAAGTAGCGGACCAGCGCGTCCTGCTTGGCGCGCGTCGCGGTCGACGCATCGAGTTCCGAAAACAGCCTGGAGAACGCCTTCATCCGTTAGGTTTTAACTCAAAGGCGATTGCGAAATCCTGCGTGGCCGGTGTGTCTGCAGCGCGACGGGCGGCGGCTGGCGGGTTCGTACGGTCTGTCTGCGGTCAGAACTGCATGATAGGTTGCGACGATGCGCAAAATCCCTAGACCGCTGCGACAGATCTTCCGGCCGATGACGCCGCGGTCGAGCGTGATCGAGCAGGGACTCGTGCTCACCAGCATCCTTGCCGCGATGGTGCTGGCCGTGATGGCGCTGGTGGTCCACGGCATCAACAACGACGCCGAAGAAGCGGCCACGCGATCGATCCGGTCGATCGATGTCGCGGCCACGCTCGACAAGCTGCAGCTCGCGCTGCGCGACGGCGACATGGCCGGGCGCGACCTGGTCGGCGGCCGCACGCGCGACCGCTCCGACGCCGATCGTTTCGACGCGGCGCGCTTCCAGGCGCGGCTCAATCTCGCGGGTCTCGGCCCGCTGACGAGCGACGATCCCGCGCAGTCCGAGCGGCTGTCGCGACTGAGCCCGCTGATCAACCGGAAGTTCGGGCTCGGCCTGCGCAGCTACGACGCCGCGGCGCCCGGCGCTCGCGACGAGATCGACGGCGTGATCGCGTCGATGCGCGAGGGCGAGGGCCGGCGCCTCGAGACCTACCGCGCGACACAGCGCTACGCCAACCAGCGGTCGACCTGGATCATGGTCGGCTCGCTCGCGCTGGTCAGCGTGCTGTCGCTGGTGTTCTGGATGTTGCTCAAGATCGAGTTCGCCGCGCGGCGAGCGCTCGAGGGCCGCCTGATCGAATCGGCGACGACCGACGAACTCACCGGCGTCGCGAACCGCAGCGACTTCGATCGCAAGCTGGTCCAGGAGTGGACCTTTCGCAACCGCTACGGCACGGCACTGTCGTTGCTCGTGGTCGACGTCGACGGCCTCCAGGCGCACAACCTGCAATGGGGGCATGTGGCTGGCGACGCCATCCTGCGCGAGGTGGCGCGGCGCCTTGCGGCGCGACTGCGCCGTACCGAGGTGCTGGCCCGTTCGGGCGGCGACGAGTTCACCGTGATCGTGCCGCAGTACCGCAAGGAGGCCATGGCGATCGCCGAGCAACTGCGCGAGCAGATCGCCGAGGCGCCGTTCCATATCCAGAGCGGCGGGGAGCGGCCGAGCTCGATCGTGGTGACGGTCAGCATCGGCGTGGCCGAGGCGAGTGACGTCGAAACGCCGCGTCAGCTGCTCGCGTCGGCGGAGCAGGCGGTCCACGAGGCGAAGGGTCGCGGCGGCAACGCGGTGGCCGCGTTCCACCCCGACTCGACGACGGCGGGGATGCGGACGACGACCAGCGAGTCGCAGAAAAATACCGAACCTTCCCCGCGCGCGGCGAACGGTTAGGCCGCCTCTGCGGTCACGGTCGGCCCGCCTTCGGCCTCGTCGCCGTACTCGGTCTCGAAGGCCTCCGCATCGAGGCCGTTCTCGCACAGCGATCGCACCAGCACCGCCACCTGGCCGTGGGTGACGATGACGCGCTCGGCACCGCTCGCGCGGATCGCCGCCTGCAGGCCGGGCCAGTCCGCGTGATCGGACAGCACGAAACCGCGATCGATTCCGCGACGGCGACGCGCCCCGC
Organism: Betaproteobacteria bacterium; assembly: GCA_025356395.1. GTDB lineage: Bacteria > Pseudomonadota > Gammaproteobacteria > Burkholderiales > Burkholderiaceae_D > CAHJXF01. The sequence goes on along the minus strand of JANXTA010000022.1, from coordinate 24,152 downwards.
GCAACAGCATCCAGCCCGATGCGAAGCCATCGCTGTACTCGCCGAAGCGCTTCATCCAGCTCGAGCCTGCTGCCGACGGCGGCGCGAGCACGAGTCCGGGCTTGAACAGCGTCTTGTCGGTGACTTCCGAGACCGGGGTGGTCGCCGGCAGCGCGACGCCGGCTTTGCGATAGGCGCGATTGAGCGGCTCGACCGCGCCGTGGCAGAAGATCGGACCGATGCTCGCGTCGATGCCGGCGAGGATGCGCTGCGCCTTGCCGAAGGCGTAGCAGAACAGCACCGAGGTGCGGCCCTGCTCCGCGTTCGACCGCCACCAGGCATCGATGCCCGCGAAGATCTCGCGTTGCGGCTGCCAGCGATAGATCGGCAACCCGAAGGTGGATTCCGTGATGAACACGTCGCAGCGCACCGGCTCGAAAGGCGGACAGGTCGGATCGACGTCCGGCCCTTCCATGAACTTGTAGTCGCCCGACGCGACCCACACACGGCCACTGTGCTCGAGCCGGATCTGCGCGGAGCCGAGCACGTGACCCGCCGGATGCAGCGACACGCGCACGCCGTGATGATCGATCGCCTCGCCGTAGGCCAGTGTCTGCAGGTCGATGGCGCCGAGCCGCGTGCGCAGCACTCCTTCGCCGGGTGCCGCGGCCAGATAGTGGCCGTGACCGGTGCGCGCGTGATCGCCGTGGGCGTGCGTGATGATCGCGCGGTCCACCGGTCGCCAGGGGTCGATGTAGAAGTCGCCGGGCGGGCAGTACAGGCCCTGCGGCCGCAAGACGACCAAGTCGCCGCTGCGTTCATGCGTGGCTGTCGGCGTACGGTCCGCGGCTATCACGATCAGTACTGTCCCGTGACGCCGGTCAGCGCCACCGCCATGCGCAGTACGGCGTACGAGATGGCGTTGGTCACGCGACCCACCAGGCCGGTCTTGAGCAAGCGCTCCGCATGGACCGGATCGGCGTCGTGGACGATCGCGTATTCGATGCGTTCACGCAGTTGCTGCGCAAAGGCGGGGTCGCGCACGACGAGGTTCGCTTCGAACGCGAGCAGCAGGCTGAAGGGATCGATGTTCGACGAGCCCACCGTGGCCCAGCCGTCGTCGACGATGCCGACTTTCGCATGCAGGAAGCTCTTGTTGTATTCGTAGATCTCGATGCCCGCGGCGATCAGCTCGGCGTACAACGTCTGGCTCGCGTAATGCTGCACCGGATACTCGGGTCTGCCCTGCAGCAGCAGACGCACGCGGACACCGCGCTTCGCGGCCGCGATCAGCGTCTTGCGGAAGCGGCGGCCCGGGAAGTAATAGGCGTTGCAGAGGACGACGTCCTGCTTGGCGAGCTTGATGGCCGCGAGATAGGCGCGCTCGATGCTGCGCCGGTTGCGCACGTTGTCGCGCGTGACCAGCGCAACGCGCACGCTGCCACCCTCTGGGTTCGCCTTCGCCCATTCGCGCCGTGAGAACCAGGTCTCGACTGCCTGCTCGAGGTCCTTGCGGTTGCCGAGGACATTCGGCAGGTCGAGGCGGAGCCACTGGTTCAGCATGTAAGCGGAGATCGGCCCGACGATCGGGCCTTCGACGCGTGCGGCGAAGTCGAAACGCGGCGCTTCGAGGGCGCCGTGATTGGGGTCGTTGAGATCGTCGAGGATGTTGATGCCGCCGCAGAACGCGACCTTGCGATCGATCATCGCCAGCTTGCGATGCATGCGCCGCAGGCGGTTGCGCGAGAACCAGGCGAGGCCGCTGCGCCACGAGTAGTGCTCGGGTCGGAACACGACGAACTCGACACCTGCGTCGTCGAATCGCTGGCGGATCGGCGCGGCGAGATTGGTCGAGCCGAAGCCATCGACCGTGACGTGAACCTTGACCTGCCGCCGCGCCGCCGCGCTCAACGCATCGGCGAGGCGCCGGCCCGTCTCGTCGTCGTGATAGATGTAGGTCTCGAGATAGATCTCTTCGCGCGCGCCTTCGATCGCAGTGATCAGTGCCGGGAAATATTCGGAGCCGCCGCACAACAGTTCGACGCGATTGCCCACCTCGAAATTCACGCGGCGTCGAGCACGAGCTCGGCCAGGATCGGCGCGTGATCCGACAACTTGCGCCAGGTCGGACCGGACAGCACCTGCGCCGAGGCGATGCGCAGTCCACGCACGTAGACCCGGTCGAGACGCAGCAGCGGAAAGGCGGCGGGGAAGGTTCGCGCGGGTGCCGCGAGGCGTCGGGTCTTCTTCGCGACCACGGCCTCCGCGGTCGTGACTTCGGCGGGGGCCGTGATGCCCGTGGCATCGAGCGTCCTGCGCAGGCGCACCCGCTGCTGGGCCACGTACACGCCGGCGCGTCGCGCGAGCGCGGCCCGGCGCGTCTCGTGACCCGAAAACACCTCGTGCACGCCGAGGTTCTCGACCAGCCGCTTGCCGAGGCGATGGCGCCAGTCGTTGAAGTCGCCCGCGATGACGAGCGGCGCGTCGGCCGGCACATGCGAACGGATGCGCGCGATCATCGCGTCGGCCTGGCGCACGCGGCTCTCCTCAAACAGGCCGAGATGCGCGCAGATGCAGTGCACCTTGACGCCGTCGAAGTCGAACTCGCAATGGAGCAGCCCGCGCGACTCGAAGCGGTGGTCGGAGATGTCGATGTTCTCGTGACTCACCAACGGGAAGCGCGACAGCACCGCGTTGCCGTGGTCGCCGTCCTCGCGCACCGAGTTGCGCCCGTAGACCGCTTCGGCCCAGTGATCGCCGGCGAGGAAGGTGTGCTGGGCGATGTCGGGCCAGTTCTCGAACTGGCCGGCATGCAGGTCGCTGCGACCCTGCACCTCCTGCAGGAACACGACGTCTGCATCGAGGGCATGCAGTCCCGCGCGCAGGTCGTGGATGCGATTGCGGCGCGACGTCACGCCCTTGTGGATGTTGTACGTGGCGATGCGCAGGCGCTTCGCGGTCTTGGAGACGGTCTCGTCGGCGATCGCCTCGGACGCGTCGCGCTCCTGGGTCAGGAGCGTCATTTCGTCAAGCTCGTTCACGGAGGGCTCGTTCGCGTCTTGCATCGTTGCGGCAGTTGAAGGATGGCCTCGGCGTTGCTCGGCGAAAAACATCGGGCGGCAGCCTCACGAAACGGCAGCCAAGCGTATTGCAAATGCTCCCGAGGGGCAACGCGGACCCATCCGAGTTCGGGGTATGCGGCCGGCAGGGTCAGTCCGTACCAGTGTTCGGTATTGCGGTCGACGCCCGGAGCGTAGCGATGCTGCCAATGCGGATAGATGGTGTAGTCGATGGCGTGCTGCCAATCGCTCAGTACGCCGTCGTGAACGGCATCGATGGCCGTCTCTTCGCCCACCTCGCGGATCGCGGTATCCCACGTCGGCTCGTCGAGCGCGTCGACGCTGCCGGTGACCGACTGCCAGTGGTCGGCCCGGTCCGCACGCTCGAGCAACAGCACGCGCAGGTCCTCGGTGTGGATGACCACGAGGACCGAGCGCGGGATCTTGAACGGACGCGGGCTCTCCGGCGTCCCGGCGATCGTCATCGCGCGCTCAAGGCGCTACGCGGCTCGCGGCTCCGGATTGCCACCGACCCCCGGCGCACTGCGTTCGCCGGGGACGACCACCCGATCGTTGCTGCGCAGACGGATGTGCAACTCGCGCAACTGGCGTTCGTCGACCGCACTCGGCGCTTCGGTTAGCAGGTCCTGCGCCCGTTGCGTCTTCGGAAACGCGATCACGTCGCGGATCGATTCGGCGCCCGTCATCATCGTCACCAGACGGTCAAGACCGAAGGCGATGCCGCCGTGGGGCGGCGCGCCGTAACGCAATGCGTCGAGCAGGAAGCCGAACTTGGCCTGCGCTTCCTCGGCATCGATCTTCAGTGCGCGGAACACCTTGCTCTGGATCTCCTCGCGATGGATCCGCACCGAGCCGCCGCCGATCTCCCAGCCGTTGAGCACCAGGTCGTAGGCCTTGGCGGTGCACTTCGCCGGATCCGTGACCAGCAGGTCCTCGTCGCCGTCCTTCGGCGCCGTGAACGGATGATGGGCGGCGGTGAAACGTCCTTCGGCCTCGTCGTATTCGAACATCGGGAAGTCGACCACCCACAGCGGACGCCAGCCGGTTTCGAGCAGCCCGGTGCGCTTGCCGAATTCGGAATGGCCGATCTTCACGCGCAGCGCGCCGATCGCATCGTTGACGACCTTGGCCTGGTCGGCGCCGAAGAAGATCAGGTCGCCGTCCTGTGCGCCCGTGCGTTCGACGACGGCCTTGAGCGCTGCGTCGTGCAGGTTCTTGATGATCGGCGACTGAAGGCCCGCTCTCAGGTCCTTCTGGGTCAGGTCGTTGACCTTGATGTACGCGAGACCCTTGGCGCCGTAGATGCCCACGAACTGCGTGTAGGCGTCGATCTCGCTGCGCGGCATGGCCCCGCCGCCCGGTATCCGCAAGGCGACCACGCGTCCGCCTTCGCTCTTCGCGGCCGACGAGAAGACCTTGAACTCGACGTCCCGCATCGCGTCGGTCAGTTCGGTAAATTCGAGCTGCACACGCAGGTCGGGCTTGTCCGATCCGAAGCGGGCCATCGCCTCGCTGTGGGGCATCACCGGGAACGGCGGCAGTTCGACATCGATGGCCGTCTTGAAGACGTGGCGCGTCATGGTCTCGAAGATCTCGCGGATCTCGACCTCGTCGAGGAACGAGGTCTCGCAGTCGATCTGCGTGAACTCGGGCTGACGATCGGCCCGCAGGTCCTCGTCGCGGAAGCACTTCACGATCTGGTAGTAGCGATCGAAGCCGGCCACCATCAGCAACTGCTTGAAGAGCTGCGGCGACTGCGGCAACGCGAAGAACATGCCGGGGTTGACGCGGCTCGGCACCAGGTAGTCGCGCGCGCCTTCGGGCGTGCTCTTGGTCAGCATCGGCGTCTCGATGTCGATGAAGCCGTGCGCGTCGAGGTAGCGGCGCACTTCCATCGCGACGCGATACCGCAGCATCAGGTTCTTCTGCATCACCGGACGACGTAGGTCCAGCACGCGATGCGTGAGGCGCGTGGTCTCGGAGAGGTTGTCGTCGTCGAGCTGGAAGGGCGGGGTGACCGATGGGTTGAGCACGGTGATGTCGTGCGCGAGAACCTCGATCGCACCCGATTTCATCGAGGTGTTGACGGTGCCTTCGGGGCGCGCGCGGACGAGACCCTTGATCTCGACGCAGAACTCGTTACGCAGCGACTCGGCGGTGGCAAAGGTCTCGGCGCGGTCCGGATCGCAGACGATCTGCGACATGCCTTCACGGTCGCGCAGGTCGATGAAGATCACGCCGCCGTGGTCGCGACGTCGATGGACCCATCCGGTGAGGACGACGGACTGGGCCAGTTGATCGGCGGTGACGAGACCGCAGTAGTGGGTACGCATGAAGCACTCCGAATGAGAAGGACCGAGGGGACGGACGCGGCGTCAGCGCGGCGTCGGGGCCGTCGACGGTCCGGATCGCCCTTACCGGGCGATGGACGACAGGGATCGAAACAGGAAAAGGCGCGAACCTTGCGGTGCGGGTTGGCCGGCCCGGGCCAACCCTAGCGATTTCGCGGAGCGGCGGCCGTAGGCGGCGCGACCCGGGCATCCGCGGCGACGGCAGGCCGGCGGACGGTGGGCGGGAAGGTGAGGGAAAATCGCATCGGTGGAAATTAGCATGCGTGCCCGTCCTGCGGCAATCGCGTCGGGAAAGTTCGACCGCATCGGCGGTCGGTTCAAGTGGGGGCGGCTAGCGCGGGTTCCGGCGGAGTCGGACGCCGTCCCGGGGCCACGACGCCCATCGAGACGACGAACTTGAGGGCCTCGTCGACGGAGATGTCGAGGTCGACGATCTGCCCGACCGGCACGATCAGCACGTAGCCCGAGGTCGGATTCGGCGCCGTCGGCACGTAAACGCTCGCGTAACTGCCGGGTAGCGGCCCCTGCAGCGCTTCGCCCGGACTGCCGACGACGAATCCGACGGTCCACGAACCGGCGCGCGGAAACTCGACCAGCACGGGCTTGCGAAACGCCTGTCCGGACGGCGACAGCAGGGTGTCGGACACCTGCTTGACGCTCGAATAGATCGCCGACACGACCGGGATGCGCGCCAGCAAGGCCTCCCACCAGAGCACCAGTCGTCGACCGATGAAGTTGCGGGCGAGGATCCCCACGGCGAGGATGATCAGCAGCGTCAGCAACACGCCCATACCGGGAATGTTGAACGGCGCCTGCGTGCGCACCGACGGGGGCAGCAGGAGCAGCGTCTGGTCGAGTGTCGTCACGACCAGGTTGAGGACCCAGATCGTGATGCCCAGCGGGACGAGGATCACCAGTCCCGTAAAGAAGATTTTCTTCAACATCGCGCGGTCAGCTGGTTCCGCTCGCGGGTGGGCCGATGGGCTTGCTGGGCGCGGCTTCGGTCTTGGCCGTCGTCGACTCGGCGGCCTTGGCCGGCGCGTCCGGGGTGGTGGAAGACTTGTCGGGGGTAACCACCGCCGTCGATGAATCGCCTTCCGACGACGTCGAGGACTTTGAAGCTTCCTTGGACGCCGGATTGCGGAAGTCGGTGACGTACCAGCCGGAACCCTTGAGCTGAAAGCCGGCGGCGGTGACCTGCTTGCGAAGTGTCGAAGCACCGCACGATGGACACACGGTCAGCAGCGGATCGGACATCTTCTGGAGGACGTCCTGCTGGTGTCCGCACGTCTCGCAACGGTATGAATAGATGGGCATCTGGAGAAGTGGCGTAGCGTCCGCGACCGAGTGCCGGCGCGCAGAAAAACTTTTGGATTATAAGGCGACGCAGCAGGCCAAAAAAAAGCCCCGGTCGACCGGGGCTTTTATGGGGCTGGTCCGTGAGGACTGCCTTTGCTAACGCGGCGTGGCGTCGCGCAGTGGATCCTTGGGCGGCATGCCGACGGGCGACTCGCGCGGAATACGGATCAGCTTCGCGCCCCACTGCGCTTGATGCTTGAGCGCGCCGTAACGGCTCTGGAGGCGCCCGCCGTACTCGATCTGCTCGCCTTTCAACACCATCCTGCGACGATCGAAGCGCTGGCCGAGCGTCTGTAGAGCGCGTCCGTAAACCTGTTTGCCTTGCCCGATCGCAATATCCCAATTCATGACAGTCCTCGTGCTTCCGGTTGGGGGATCGCGTCGGTCGACGCGGAGCCCGGTGTTACATCCACTTGCTGATCTGTCGGTAGTAGACAAAACGGACATCCGGATCCCACGCGAAAATGGCAGGAACGAGGCGCGCATCATCCGGTGCCTCGGTTGGGTCGGCTGGGCTGTACGCGTCGACGCCGATGTGATGCGACAAACATGTCGCGCCGGCTTCGCCACTCCGTGCATCCGCCGAGTCACCCGCTGCTGTCGGGCCGCCGACCATTGACGAACCTCCGATGGGAGCCGCCTGCGACACGCCGGTCCTGAGATTGCCCACGAGGACGACCACTGCCGCCGCCGCAACCACAGCGGCTTTGTGCCAGACGATCGGTCGAGCCGTGTTCATCGGGTCTGGCAGTCGGCGGGTTGGACAAGACGAGCTGTTGCGGCGTTTGCCGTCAACCTCGACGAACGAGACCGACCACCAGCGAGATCACGAACAGGACCACAAAAATGAAGAAAAGGATTTTGGCGATTTCGGCTGCGCCGGCTGCAATGCCGCCGAAACCGAAGAGAGCGGCAATCAGCGCGATGACAAAAAAGACGACGGCGTAATGCAGCATGCGAGAACTCCTTTTTTGTAGGTCAGGTCTTTAAAGACCCCGATTGTTCTTCGTCGCTCAAACCGATCAGCACCTTGGGCAAATCGGAAAATTGCGTCGATTTATCGAGAAAGTAATCTGCCCCCAACTGTTTCGAATTCCGCAAGTACTCCTGCCGCGGGTAATTGGTAAACACGACGATTTTTGGTTTCGCATCGTCGCCTTCGCCCCACTTCAACTGCGCGAGAACGTTCAAGCCGTTCCCCTCTCGCAACTTGATGTCCACGACCAAAGCTTCCGGCTTGAGGCTGCGGATCTTTTGCAGCGCCTCCTTCTCACAGTCGGCGGTACCGACAAGAATCAACGAAGGCTGATCCGCGATGGCCTCAGCAATTCTCTCCAGCAGAATCGGAGAGTCTTCGATTACAAATACCCGCAACGGCGTGTTCATACGAAAGATGGGAATGTCCAAAAGCGGTCAGCAGCCCCACTCCTTGACCATTACCGCATTGGTGGCTGTGTTGTGCATAGACGCTACCCCAAAATAAGCAGCATGGCCAGATTAAGCAGCGAGTGCTGGCGCTCCTATCGGCTGCGCGCTCTTTGATGTGTCCGCGTTTGTCTTAGAGCGCGCTTGGCGCTCTCTAATGCGAATGTCCCCGCAGGCGCGGGGACGTGAAAACTAGGCATCGCGCGAGGGCGATGCGAACTCGGCAACCCTACTGGATCAACTCGTTCTTGATCGCGTAATAGGTGAGGTCCGCATTGGTCCGCAAGTTCATCTTCTCGAGGATGCGAGCGCGGTGGGTACTCACCGTCTTGACCGACAGGAACAACTCGTCGGCGATGTCGGACACGCTGTGACCGGCTGCGAGCTTGCAGAACACTTCGAATTCGCGCGTCGATAGCTTCTCGTGCGGCGCGCCGTGGACATCGCTCGTGAACGCGGTCGCGAGCTGCTGGGCCAGTGCCGGACTCACGTACTTCTTGCCGGTGAGGACCATCCGCACGGCCTTGAGGATTTCGGCGGGCGGGCTGCTCTTGGCGATGTAACCGTTGGCACCGGCCTTCAACACGTTCATCGCGTATTGCTCTTCGGCGTGCATCGACAGGATGAGGATAGGCAGGTCGGCCCGCTCGCCGCGCATGCGCCGCAAGACGTCGATGCCACTGCGATCCGGCATTGACAGGTCGAGCAACACCCCGTCGACCGGACGGGCACGCAGCAACTCTAGTGCTTCGGTGCCACTGGCCGCTTCGGCATCGACAACGATGTCAGTGCATTCGGCGAATATCTGCTTGAGGCCGGCTCTCACGATCTGATGATCGTCTACCAGCATGATTTTCTTGATCAACGGTGCATCCCTTGCGGCCGATTGTGGGCACTGTGATTGTAGCCCCATCCAGAAAAAAGCCGGCCACTCGCCGGCTTTAAAGGCAAGCGCTGCGCTCGCCGGGGAAATCGGGATGTCATGCGATCGATCTGCGCGTGGACACCGCACCGACGACATAACGAGACGTTAGTAAGGCGAGACCGACATCGTGCTCGGCGACGAGCGTGTTCCATTGTCGGCATTTTCCTACCGCTATTCCCGATCGAGCCCGCGATTGGATGGGTGGATATCACGACGTCACGCGAAATTCATCACGAAGGGACGCGGCTCGGCGTCGGCCTCCGATAGATGACAGGGCATCGTGCCTCGCAACATGGTGCCGCCATCCTTGCCGGCGCTGAATTCCACGTGGCCGCGATAGGCAAGGATGCGCTCGCGTATGCCCAGGAGGCCGTGGATGCCCGGCTTGGCGCGATCGGCATCGGTGATTCCGACGCCGTTGTCGGCGATCTCGAATTCGATTGCTTCGCCGACCCGATAGGCGTGTGACGCGACGCGGGTCGCCCCGGAATGCTTGGCCACGTTGGTCAGCGCTTCCTGAAAGACCCGGAAGATCGCGATCGGACATCCTTCGTCGTTGCTGACAAGTTCGCCTTCGTGATCGAACGTCGCCGCGATGCCGGTGCGCCGCGACCACTCGTCGATGTATTGCTCCAGCGCTGGACCGAGGCCTAGGTTGTCCAGCAAGCTCGGACGCAAATCGCTGATAAGTTGTCGCTTCATCTCGATCGCGCTGCCGAGTAGGCCGAGCGTGCGCTCCAGCTTGGCGGCCTGCTCGGGGTTGGTGGTGGCGATCTTGTCACGCGTGCGCGACAAGTCCATGTTGATCGCGGTGAGGTAGCTGCCGAACTCGTCGTGCAGGTCGCGGGCGATGACCTTCTTCTCGTGTTCGCGCACGTTGAGCAGGTGCCGCGAGAGATGCGAGAGATCGGCCGTTCGATCGATGACGCGTTGCTCGAGCGCTGCGTTGCTGGCTTCGATCGACTTCAGCGCGGCATCGCGCTGGCGCAAAAAGCGATGCATCAGCAGGAAGAACGCGGTGAGCGCGAGTCCGACGATGCCGGTCGACACGGCAGCGCGCGCCAATCCGGTGGAGTAGGTCGTGGCGGCCGTGGCGTGACGTTCGGCCAGCAGGCGGGACTCTTCGGCGAGCATGAGCCGGATGCGTTCGCGAATGCCGGCCGTGCTGTCAAGCGCATCGCCTTTGCTGACCATCGCGATCGCCCCGGCCTGGCCGCCCGATCGATAGGCATCGAGCGTCCTGTCCATCTCCTCGAACTTCGCCGAGGCCAGGACGCGCAGCGTGTCGACCGAAGCCCGTTGTTCCGGCGTGTCCGACACCAGTTGGCTGACCTCGGCCAGGTGCAACGGAATGCGTTGCTGCATGTCCCGGTACGGCTCGAGATACTCGGCGTTGTCGGTGATGATGTAGGCGCGCAACGAGGTCTCGGCCACGAAGAACGTGTTGCCGATCTGTCGCAGCTTGTCCATCGCTTCGAGCGTGTGCGAGACGTTGTTGTTGCTTGCTTCGAGTTCGCTCGCGTTACGAAAGTCGATGAACGAACTGGCGACCAGCAACGCCATGCCCAGGACGTATGCAGCGAACATCACGATCGGCGCTTCCCACGCGCCGCGCAGCTTCTGGCCGGACAACATGCTTGCTTTCATCGCTCCGCGCTGCTGCTTTCGAGGGTGCCCGGTTCTCGGAAAGTCGCGTTCGTGACCGATCAGAACGGAATGTCGTCGTCCATGTCTTCGAAACCGGACGCGGCGCGAGCGGGCGCCGCCTTCGCGGGGACAGAGGCGCGGCGCGGTTCCATCTGGGGCGGCTCGCTGTCCATCGAAGAGGAACCCTCGCCGCGCTTGTCGAGCATGCGCATGACATCGCCGCGTACTTCGGTGGTGTAGCGGTCCTGCCCTTCCTTGTCCTGCCACTTGCGGGTCTGCAGCCGGCCCTCGACGTAGATCTTGGAGCCCTTCTTGACGTACTGACCGACGACCTCGGCGGTGCGGCCGAAGAACACAACGCGGTGCCACTCGGTCTGTTCCTTCTTGTCGCCGCTGGCCTTGTCGGTCCAGTTCTCGCTGGTGGCCACGCTAAAATTGGCGATCGCCTCGCCGCTCGGCATGTAGCGCATCTCCGGGTCCTTCCCGAGATTGCCGATCAGAATGACCTTGTTGACCGATGACATGGCGAACTCCTGGAGAACGAAACGGATGGAATGGGGGTGGCGACGTGGAAGCTCCGGCCGGCGACGGGAGCACGATTTTGCGAGTGTCTTCAGGACCTTCTTGCCGACCAGTATTGCGGCCCCATATCGAGTCGGCTAGAGGCCAATCGGGGTCAGCTATATTAACTGATTGATTCGGTCGATCGCCCGTCGTCGTACGGATCGGCGCCTCTTTCCTCCCTCCCATGATTCGTCAGCCTTTTCCCCGGGCCGGCGCCAAAGACTGTCTCAGCAAAAGCGACGATGGACGAGATTCGCATACGCGGTGCACGAACGCACAACCTCAAGAACGTCAACCTCGACCTGCCGCGCGAGAAGCTGGTGGTGATCACCGGCCTGTCGGGTTCGGGCAAGTCATCGCTGGCCTTCGACACGCTGTACGCCGAGGGGCAACGACGCTACGTCGAGTCGCTGTCGGCCTACGCGCGCCAGTTCCTGCAGTTGATGGAGAAGCCGGACGTCGACCTGATCGAAGGTCTGTCGCCAGCGATCTCGATCGAGCAGAAGGCCACCAGCCACAACCCGCGCTCGACGGTCGGCACGGTAACCGAGATCCACGACTACCTGCGCTTGCTGTTCGCGCGGGTCGGCACGCCCTATTGCCCCGACCACCAGCGACCGCTGCAGGCCCAAAGCGTGGCCGAGATGGTCGACGACGTCCTCGCATTGCCCGAAGGCTCTCGGCTGATGATTCTGGCGCCTGCGGTACGCGAGAAAAAGGGCGAGCACGTCGACCTGTTCCAGGCGATGCAGGCGCAGGGCTTCGTGCGCTTTCGCGTGGACGGCGACATCGTCGAGTCCGAGTCGCTGCCCAAGCTCAAGAAGACCGAGAAGCACAACATCGACGTCGTCATCGATCGCATCAAGATCGGCAGCGATCCGATGCAGATTAAGCAGCGGCTGGCGGAGTCCTTCGAGACCGCGCTGCGCAACGCCGACGGTCGCGCGATCACGCTCGACATGGACTCGGGCAAGGAATCGCTGTTCTCGAGCAAGTTCGCGTGCCCGATCTGCAACCACTCGCTGGCCGAGCTCGAGCCGCGACTGTTCTCGTTCAACAATCCGATGGGCGCGTGTCCCACCTGCGATGGTCTCGGCGTGATCCAGTTCTTCGATCCGAAGCGCGTGGTGGGCTTTCCCAACCTGTCGCTGGCGAGCGGCGCGATCAAGGGCTGGGATCGGCGCAACCAGTTCTATTTCCAGATGTTGCAGAGCCTGGCGACGCACAGCGGCTTCGACATCGACGCACCCTTCGAGCAGCAGTCCGACGAGACTCGCAACCTGATCCTGCAGGGTTCGGGTAAGGAAGCGATCCCGTTCACATACATCAACGAGCGCGGCCGGCCGGTGGTGCGCGAGCACCCCTTCGAAGGCGTGCTGCCCAACCTCGAGCGGCGCTACAAGGAGACCGACTCGGTCGCGGTGCGCGAAGAACTTGCGAAGTACCTCAACAGCAAGCCATGCCCGACCTGCGAAGGTACGCGGCTGCGTCGCGATGCGCGCTACGTCCGCGTGGGACCGGTCGGGCACGACAAGGCGATCTACGAGATCAGCGCAATGCCGTTGTACGACACGCTCGCGTGGTTCGAGGGCCTGAAGCTGCTGGGTGCCAAGAAGGAGATCGCCGAGCGCATCGTCAAGGAGATCATCGCCAGGCTGGCCTTCCTCAACAACGTGGGCCTCGACTACCTGTCGCTCGAGCGCAGCGCCGAGACGTTGTCGGGCGGCGAGGCGCAGCGCATCCGGCTCGCGTCGCAGATCGGCTCGGGACTGACCGGCGTGATGTACGTGCTCGACGAGCCGTCGATCGGGCTGCATCAACGCGACAACGATCGCCTGATCGATACGCTCAGGCACCTGCGCGATCTGGGCAACTCGGTGCTGGTGGTCGAGCACGACGAGGACATGATCCGCGCGGCCGATCATGTGGTCGACATGGGCCTCGGCGCAGGGATCCACGGCGGGCACGTCATCGCGTCGGGCAAGACCAGCGACATCGAGGCCAATCCGCGCTCGCTCACCGGGCAATACCTGTCGGGGAAGATGCGAATCGCGACGCCCACCCAGCGCGTCGCGCCCGGTTCGGCCCCGAGCGCGCCGATCGACCTCGCATTGCCGCCGCCGAAGGTCAAGAAGGGCAAGAAGGGCGTCGTGGTGCAGGCGCTGCCGTTCCGCCGCGCCAAGCAGGACGGCTGGCTGCGGATCCGCGGCGCCAGCGGCAACAACCTCAAGGACGTCGATCTCAACGTGCCGGTCGGGCTGCTGGTCTGCATCACCGGCGTCTCGGGGTCCGGCAAGTCCACGCTGATCAACGACACGCTGTATCACGCGGCCGCGCGTCATCTCTACGGCTCGTCGACCGAGCCCGCGCCCTACGTCAGCGTCGAAGGTCTCGAGAGCTTCGACAAGGTCATCAACGTCGACCAGAGCCCGATCGGCCGCACGCCACGCTCCAATCCGGCCACCTACACCGGACTCTTCACGCCGATCCGCGAGATGTTCGCCGAGGTGCCGATGGCGCGCGAGCGCGGCTACGGTCCCGGCCGCTTCTCGTTCAACGTCAAGGGCGGTCGCTGCGAGGCCTGCCAGGGCGACGGCGTTATCAAGGTCGAGATGCACTTCCTGCCCGACGTCTACGTGCCCTGCGACGTCTGCCACGGCAAGCGCTACAACCGCGAGACGCTCGAGGTCCAGTACAAGGGCAAGAACATCACCGAGGTCCTCGGCCTCACGGTCGAGGACGCGTTCGAGTACTTCAAGGCGTTGCCGGTGATCGCCCGCAAGCTGCAGACGCTACTCGACGTGGGCCTGGGGTACATCAAGCTCGGGCAGAGCGCGACGACGCTGTCGGGCGGCGAGGCGCAGCGCGTCAAACTGTCGCTCGAGTTGTCGAAGCGCGACACGGGCCGGACGCTGTACATCCTCGACGAGCCCACCACGGGTCTCCATTTCCACGACATCGCGATGCTGCTCGACGTGATCCACACGTTGCGCGACCACGGCAACACCCTGGTCGTGATCGAGCACAACCTCGACGTCATCAAGACGGCCGACTGGGTGATCGACCTCGGACCCGAGGGCGGGGCCGGCGGCGGGATGATCGTGGCGCAGGGCACGCCCGAGGACGTCGCGCTGACACCCGCTAGCTATACCGGCCGCTACCTGGCACCGATGCTGGCACGCGCGGCCTGAAGGGAAGGAAGACGCGGATCAGTGCGACAGCACGAAGTCCGTGAACTCCCGGTCGACCGGCGCGAGGAAGCGCAGCGGTCTCGCGATCGAGCCCACCAGCGTGATGTGGTTGACGCGGTCGTGGATGTCCATCGTCACGTCGACCCCGAGCTCACGCAGCTTCGCGGCCATCGGTTCGGTGTTCTTGATCGGATAGACGAAGGTGTCCTTGCGCGCCGCGATCAGCAACGACGGGATCGAATCCTTCGATACGTGGTTGATCGGTTGCGAGTCGGGCGGCGTGCCGGGCCAGTGGAAGACCTCCTTCACGTCTTCGTCGACGATCGGCAGGAAGTTGTAGGGGCCGGCCAGTCCGACGAAGCCGCGCAGCTGCTCCGGCCTGAGTCCGTATGGCTGCAACCAGCGCGAGTCGAAGGCGACCATCGCGGCGTTGTACGCGCCCGCGCTATGGCCCGCGACGAAGATGCGCTTCGGGTCGCCGCCGTAGCGGTCGATCTCGCGGAAGGTCCAGGCGACCGCGGCCGCGGTGTCCTCGACGAAGCCGGGATAGCTCACTTCCGGATACACGCGATAGTCGGCGATCACCGCCACGATGCCGCGGGCGGTCAGTGCCTCGGCGACGAAGCGGTAGTCGGTCTTACTGCCTTCGCGCCAGCTCCCGCCGTAGATGAATACGACGACTGGCGCCTTCGCCCCGGGCGCGAGACTGACCGGCCGATACACGTCGAGCATGCGCCGCGGTCCGTCGCCGTAGGCAATGTCGTGCGTCTCGGTATACGACTCGCTTGGCGTCAGCGCATCGACGATGCGCGTGCCCGAGCACCCGCCCAGCAGTCCGAGGACCGCGACGACCAGCAGGTAGAGGCGAGCGAGCGGGGTTCGGACGATCGGCGCCCGGCTTGAGTTGTGCATGAGGGAGTGGTTGAGTGGAACGATCGGGGCGTCACGGTGCCCCGGCTCATACGCAGCATCCCCGCGTTCGGTTGCGTCTGCAGCGGGCGTTCGATGAACGAACGGTCAGGCAGCCCCTGATTTCACCCAGCGCGCCACGTCGCGGGCGAAGTAGGTGAGGATGCCGTCGGCCCCTGCACGCTTGAACGCGAGCATCGACTCGAGCACGACCTTCTGTTCGTCGAGCCAGCCGTTCTGCGCGGCCGCCTTCAGCATCGCGTACTCGCCGCTGACCTGATAGACATAGGTCGGCATGTGGAACGCGTCCTTCACGCGCCGCAGGATGTCGAGGTAGGGCATGCCGGGCTTGACCATCACCATGTCGGCACCCTCGGCGATGTCGGCAGCCACCTCACGCAGCGCCTCGTTGCTGTTCGACGGGTCCATCTGGTAGGTCATCTTGTCGCTGCGACCGAGGTTCTTGGCCGATCCGACCGCATCGCGGAACGGCCCGTAGAAGGCGCTGGCGTACTTGGCCGAGTAGGCGAGGATGCGGGTATGGATGTGACGCGCGTCTTCCAGTGCCAGGCGGATCGCGTGGATGCGGCCGTCCATCATGTCGGACGGCGCGACGATGTCGACACCGGCCTGGGCCTGCACGATCGCCTGTCGCCTCAGGATGCCGATCGTCTCGTCGTTGATCACATAACCGTTCGCGTCAATCACGCCGTCCTGCCCGTGGCTGGTGTACGGGTCGAGCGCCACGTCGGTCATCACGCCGAGTTCCGGAAACTCCCGCTTCAGCGCCGCGACCACGCGTGGGATCAGGCCGTCGGGATTGGTGGCTTCCCGTCCGTCCGGCGTCTTGAGTTGCGGATCGATGACCGGGAACAGCGCGAGCAGCGGGATGCCCAGCTTCAACGTGTCTTCGGCGACCGGCAGCAGCAGGTCGAGTGTCAGGCGTTCGACCCCCGGCATCGACGAGATGGGCTGCCGGATGTTGCTGCCCTCGTGCACGAATACCGGGTAGATCAGGTCGTCGGCGGTGACGCGATGCTCGCGCATCAGGCGCCGCGAGAAGTCGTCGCGGCGCATGCGGCGCGGCCGCTGGACGAGCGAGTTTTCGGAGTCGGCGCGCCATGCATCGGAGGCGAGTCTTTCGATATTTTCTTTGGGATTCATGGCATTCAATCTTTGTTACACGTCGACTTCTGGATGCACGCGAACTTTTGCGGAAGAGGGCGCTCATAATTTTCGGGTGGCTCACACCATCCCCCGCTTCTCCTCCCTGAGCGGGTGCCTCTCACGAGGCGTTATCACCCCGGTGTCATTCCCCTTGCGCCGGGGTTTTTTTTTCCCGCTCGACCTGCAACTGCTCCACGCCATCGGCCGTCACGACGATCGGCGCTTGCAGGCCCAGCATCTCGAGGACCCGCAGGTCAGCTTCTTCGACGCCGGTCTTGTCGAGCGCCGAGAACAGTTGCGCGGTATGAAAAGGCGACAACTCGGCGAGACGCTTGCGCGTCGCGCGCAGCGCATCGACCCGTTCGCTGCGATTGAGCTTGTCGGCCTTCGTCAGCAGCGCGTGGATCGGCTTGGCGGTCTCGGAGAACCACGCCACCAGCGTCTCGTCGAGGTCGGTGAACGGGCGCCGCGCGTCCATGATCAGCACCAGCCCGACCAGTTCGTTGCGCTTGCGGATGTAGGTGCCGAGCGTCTCTTCCCAGTGCGCGCGCGAGTCGCGGGCCACCTGCGCGTAGCCGTAGCCCGGCAGGTCGACCATGAACGCGGCCGGCATCTCTTCGTCGTCGGGATGCTTGCCGACCGCGAAGAAGTTGATGTGCTGCGTGCGTCCGGGCGTCTTGCTGGCGAAGGCCAAGCGTTTCTGGTTCGCGATCGTGTTGATCGCCGTCGACTTGCCAGCGTTCGAGCGGCCCGCGAACGCAAGTTCGGGCAGGCCGAGCAACGGCAGTTGATGCAGACGATCGACCGTCGTGAAGAAGCGCGCTTGCTGAAGGACGGACATGAGGGGCGGATCGCGCGACGGCGGTGCAACGGAAAGGCTGGACGGGTCGTCCGACGAGCGCGATGGCAATCGCAGCGCTGAGCGGCTCTGTATAGTACTGGGTTGTCGGAATGCCCAGGTGCGGACGCGGAGCTTGCGAGTCGACCAGTGCGCATCCGACGTCCGGACCCTGCCGCTTCAGTTGGATCGAGGCGCGCGGCCATCCCTTCCGTCCCATCCGTAGTTTCAGAGGTTTAAATGACTCGTGCCTTCGCATTGTCCGCAGCGCTGACGTTGATTCTCATGGCGCCTGCGCTGGCCGAGGATGCGCCCAAGGCCGCCGCGAAGGTCGACGTGACCAAAGGTGGCGCGATCGCCCAAGCCGTCTGTGCGGCCTGCCACGGGCCCGACGGCAATGCGGTCGGCCCGACCTTCCCCAAACTTGCCGGCCAGCATCAGGCCTACCTGTCGAAGGAATTGCACAACTTCAAGGTGGTGCCGGGCGCCACCGAGCCGACGCGCTACAACGCGATCATGAACGGCTTCGCAGCCGCTCTGTCGGACACCGACATCCAGAACGTCTCGGCCTATTACGCGACGCAGGTCGTGAAGCCCGCAACCGCCAAGCTCAAGGACAGCGTCGAGCTCGGGCAGAAGATCTGGCGCGGCGGCATCGCCGAGAAGAACGTCCCGGCGTGCGCGTCCTGCCACGGCCCGACCGGCGCCGGCATCCCGGTCCAGTACCCGCGGCTCGCGGGTCAGTGGGGCGAGTACAACGAGGCCCAGCTCACCGCCTTCAAGGGTGGCGTGCGCAAGAACAACGCGGCGATGACCACCATCGCCTCGCGCCTGTCCGAAGCCGAGATCAAGGCCGTCGCCGACTACGCAGCCGGCCTGCGCTGATCGCCGCGTCGGAGCCGATCGGCCCGACACTCCCTGCCTTCGCGATCGCGCACGGCCTCTTGATGCTTTCTTGATGCCGGTCCGCGCAAGCTCTTCACGCACTTGACGTCCTGAAGTCCACAGTCGCGGCTCTTCTTTTGGAGAGCTTGCGATGGACTTCGTGTATTGCGCTTTGACGCTGGTGTTCGCGGCCGTGATGATCGGCTTCGTCTCGCTGTGCGTGCGCGTGGAGAAAAGGCCATGAACCTTCTCTACGTCATCGGTGGACTGGCCTCGGTCGGCCTGTTCATCTATCTCCTCTATGCGCTGCTGCGCGCGGAGGACTTCTGATGCACGCCACCGATATCGGCCTGCTCGTGGCCTACGTGCTGGTGCTGCTCGTCGCCAGCTATCCCCTCGGCCTCTTCATGGCTCGCATCGCGCGGCCCGAAGGCTTCGGCACGGGCTGGCTCACCGCACCCGAGCGCGGTCTCTACCGCATCGCCGGCGTCGATCGCGACAAGGGCATGACGTGGGTCCAGTACGCGATCGCCGTGATCGTCTTCAACGCTCTCGGCGCACTCGTCGTGTATGCATTGCAGCGCCTGCAGGCCGTGCTGCCGCTCAACCCGGCCAGCATGGCCGCGGTCACGCCCGACTCGTCGTTCAACACCGCGGTCAGCTTCGTCACCAACACCAACTGGCAGGGTTACGCCGGCGAGTCGACGATGAGCTACCTGACGCAAATGCTGGGCCTCACGGTCCAGAACTTCTTCTCGGCCGCCACCGGCATCGCCGTCGCCTTCGCGTTGATCCGCGCGTTCGCGTTGAAGTCGTCCAGCTCCATCGGCAACTTCTGGGTCGACCTGACGCGCGTCACGCTGTACGTGTTGTTGCCGCTGTCGATCCTGATGGCCGTGTTCCAGATCCAGCAGGGCTCGATCCAGAACTTCGACACGTACAAGGACGCCACCACGCTCGAGGTCACGGCCTACGACAACCCGAAGCTCGGCCCCGACGGCCAGCCGCTGAAGGACGACAAGGGTGTCGCGGTCACCGAGCCGGCCACCACGCCGACCCAGTCGTTGCCGATGGGTCCGGTCGCGTCGCAGGAGTCGATCAAGATGATCGGCACCAACGGCGGGGGCTTCTTCAACGCCAACTCGGCACATCCCTACGAGAATCCGACACCGCTGACCAACTTCGTCCAGATGCTGGCGATCTTCCTGATCCCGGCCGGCCTGGTGTTCACGTTCGGCAAGGTCGTCGGTGACATGCGCCAGGGCTGGGCCGTGTTCGCAGCGATGGCGGCGATCTTCGTCGTGATGGCCGGCTTCGGCATCGCTGCCGAATTGCATGCCAACCCACTCCTGACTTCGCTTGGCGTCGACGGCAGCGTCGGCAACATGGAAGGCAAGGAGACGCGCTTCGGCGTCGTCGCGTCGGCACTTTTCGCGGCGATCACGACCGCGGCATCCTGCGGCGCGGTCAACGCGATGCACGACTCGTTCATGCCGCTCGGCGGACTGGTGCCGATGTGGCTGATCCAGTTCGGCGAGGTCGTGTTTGGCGGCGTCGGCTCGGGGCTCTACGGCGCGCTGATGTACGCCATCGTCGCCGTGTTCATCGCAGGCCTGATGATCGGTCGCACACCCGAATACATCGGCAAGAAGATCGAGGCCTACGACATGAAGATGGTGTCGCTCGCGATCCTCGTCACGCCGATGCTGGTGCTGATCTGCACCGCGATCGCGGTGGTCGTCGATGCCGGCAAGGCCGGTGTCGCCAACCCGGGAGCCCACGGCTTCTCGGAGATCCTCTACGCGTTCTCCTCGGCCGCCAACAACAACGGGAGCGCATTCGCGGGCCTGTCCGCCAACACGCCTTTCTACAACGTGATGCTTGGCATCGCGGTGTGGTTCGGACGCTTCGGCGTGATCGTGCCGGTGCTCGCCATCGCGGGTTCGCTCGCCAGGAAGAAACGCCTAGAGGTCACGAGCGGCACGCTGCCTACCCACGGTCCGCTGTTCGTCGGCCTCCTGGTCGGCACGATCGTCCTGGTCGGAGCGCTGACCTATGTCCCGGCTCTCGCACTCGGTCCCGTGATCGAGCACCTGCAGCTATTCGTGGCTCACTGAACATTAGACGAAAACGTGAGAAATCGATGAGTACGAAAACAATGGCCTTGTTCGACAAGGCACTGATCGGGCCGGCGGTCGTCGACTCGTTCCGCAAGCTGTCGCCTGCGACGCAGTGGCGCAATCCGGTGATGTTCGTGGTGTACGTCGGCAGCATCCTGACCACGCTGCTGTGGTTCCAGGCACTGTTCGGCCGTGGCGAGGCGCCCGCGATGTTCATCTTCGCGATCACCGTCTGGCTGTGGTTCACGCTGCTGTTCGCCAACTTCGCCGAAGCCCTGGCGGAGGGCCGCAGCAAGGCGCAGGCGGCCTCGCTGCGCGGCGTCAAGACCAGCGTAGCCGCCAAGAAGCTGTCCGCGCCGAAACGCGACGCGTCGGTCAGCCTCGTGCCGGCCAGCGAGATGCGCAAGGGCGACTTCTATCTGGTCGAGGCGAGCGAGATCGTCCCCGCCGACGGTGAGGTGGTCGTCGGTGCGGCGTCGGTCGACGAGAGCGCCATCACGGGCGAGTCCGCTCCGGTGATCCGCGAAGCAGGCGGTGATTTCTCGTCGGTGACGGGCGGCACGCGCCTGCTGTCCGACTGGCTGGTGGTGAAGGTCTCGGCCAATCCGGGCGAGAGCTTCCTCGACCGGATGATCGCGATGGTCGAAGGCGCGAAGCGCCAGAAGACGCCGAACGAGATCGCGCTGACGATCCTGCTGGTGGTGCTGACGCTGGTGTTCCTGCTCGCGACCGCGACGCTGCTGCCGTTCTCGATCTTCTCGTCGGACGTCGCCGCCGCTGCGGCCGCGGCCGGCAGCAAGGTCGTTGCGGCCCCCGTCACGATCACGGTGTTGGTCGCGCTGCTGGTGTGCCTGATCCCGACCACCATCGGCGGACTGCTGTCCGCCATCGGTGTCGCCGGGATGGGCCGCATGCTGCTCGCCAACGTGATCGCCAAGTCGGGTCGTGCGGTCGAGGCGGCCGGCGACGTCGACGTGCTGCTGCTCGACAAGACCGGCACGATCACGCTCGGCAATCGGCAGGCCTCGGCCTTCATGCCGGCACCCGGTGTCGATGAAGCCGAACTGGCGCGCAGCGCGCAGCTCGCGTCGCTGGCCGACGAGACGCCCGAAGGCCGCAGCATCGTGGTCCTCGCCGGCAAGCAGGGTCATGCGGACGGCGATGCCGACGCGGGCGCCACGTTCGTGCCGTTCACCGCGCAGACGCGCATGAGCGGCGTCGACATGGGCTCGCGCGAGATCCGCAAGGGTGCAGTCGATGCGGTGCGCAAGTACGTGGAGGCGATGGGCGTCGCGTTCCCGGGCAGTGTCGTGGACATCGCCGACTTCGTCGCGCGTCGCGGCTCGACGCCGCTGGTGGTGGTCGACACCGATCGTCGCACCGCCCAACCCACGGTCCGCGTACTGGGGGTCGTCGAGCTGAAGGACATCGTCAAGCCGGGCCTGAAGGACCGCTTCGCCGAGCTGCGTCGCATGGGCATCCGCACGGTGATGATCACCGGCGACAACCGTCTCACCGCAGCCGCCATCGCTGCGGAGGCGGGCGTCGACGACTTCCTCGCCGAAGCCACGCCCGAGATGAAGCTCAAGCTGATCCGTGACACGCAGGCCGAAGGTCGGCTGGTCGCGATGACCGGCGACGGCACCAACGACGCACCGGCGCTCGCCCAGGCCGACGTCGCGGTGGCGATGAACTCGGGTACCCAGCCTGCCAAGGAGGCCGGCAACATGGTCGACCTGGACTCGAACCCGACCAAGCTGATCGAGGTCGTCGAGATCGGCAAGCAGATGCTGATGACGCGCGGTTCGCTGACGACCTTCTCGATCGCCAACGACGTCGCCAAGTACTTCGCGATCATCCCGGCCGCCTTCGCGGTGACCTATCCGCAGCTCAAGACGCTCGACGTGATGGGGCTCCACAGTCCCGAGAGCGCCATCCTGTCCGCGGTGATCTTCAACGCGCTGATCATCGTCGCGCTGATCCCGCTCGCGCTGCGCGGCGTCAAGTACCGCGCCCTCGGCGCCTCGGTCCTGCTTCGCCGCAACGTGCTGATCTACGGCGTCGGCGGCCTCATCGTCCCGTTCGTCGGGATCAAGCTGATCGACCTGCTGATGGTCGTCCTCCATCTGGTGTAACCCATCATGTCCATCGACTCATCCATTCGTCCCGCCGTCGTTCTCTTCGCCGCGCTGACCTTCGTCACCGGCGTCGCCTATCCCCTCGTCGTCACCGGCATCGGCAAGACTGTGTTCTCGAAGCCGGCCGAAGGCAGCCTGATCGAGAAGGACGGCAAGGTCATCGGCTCCCGCCTGATCGGCCAGCTCTCGTCCGACCCCAAGCACTTCTGGGGTCGTCCGTCGGCCACCAGCCCGCAGGCCAACAACGCGAGCGCCTCGTCGGGCTCGAACCTGGGGCCGCTCAACCCGGCCCTGGTCGACGCCGTCAAGGGTCGCGTCGACGCGCTGAAGGCCGCCGACAAGGAAGCCGGCATCGCCAACGACACGCCGGTGCCGATCGACCTCGTGACCGCGTCGGCCAGCGGTCTCGATCCACACCTCAGCCCCGAGGCCGCGAGCTATCAGGCGGCCCGCGTCGCCAAGACCAGCGGCGTGCCGCTCGACCGGATCCATGCGTTGATCGCCGCGCATACCGAAGCCCCGCAGCTCGGCTTCCTCGGCATGCCGCGGGTCAACGTGCTCGAGCTCAACGTCGCACTCGATGCGGAAGCTCTCCCGAACAAGAAACCGTGACGGTTTCCAAGCAGTAGAGCGGGCCTCGCTGCCCGCCCGTTCAAGAAACGGCACGCCCACAACAACCCCGAGGAAGTTTCATGTCATTCCGCCGTCATCCGCTGTCCACCTCCGCGCTCTTCGCCACCTTCGTGACCGGCGCGCTCGCCGCCGTATCGGCCTCCGCGCAGTCCGCCACGTCCGACGCCACGCCTGCCGCCACGCCCGCCACGCCCGGCATCACCTTCGGCCCCGATCTCACGCTGACCGCCAACGCCGGCCTGTTTTCCGACTACCGCTTCCGCGGCTTCACGCAGACCGGCTACAAGCCGGCCTTCCAGGGCGGCTTCGACCTGTCGCACGGCAGCGGTTTCTACATCGGCAACTGGAACTCGAACGTCGAGCAGGGCCTGTATCGCGGCGCCTCGCTCGAGATGGACTTCTACGGCGGCTACAAGTACACCTTCCTCGAGGACTACACGGTCGACGTCGGCTACTACTACTACTACTACCCGACCAAGCGCTCGGCCGGGTCGAACAACTACGCCGGCTACAACCGCAAGGCCCAGGAAGGCGAGGCCTACATCGGGCTGAGCTGGAAGACGCTCTCCGCGAAGTACTGGTACGCGACGACCAACTACTTCGGACTGGGCGACAGCTTTCTCGGCAGCAGGCACATCGACACCAACGGTTCGAGTTATGTCGAACTGAACGGCACCTACGACTTCGGCGACGGCTGGGGCGCGGTGGCCCACGTCGGCCTGCAATCGATCAGGAACCACGCCCAGTTCGTCGACGTGAATGGCGCCACGCTGGGCAAGAACGTCACCGACTGGAAGATCGGCGCGACCAAGGATCTCTCGGGATTCGTCGTCGGGCTGGCGGTCGTGGGCACCTCGCACAAGAAGTACTTCGGTACGGCGACCTCGCTCGAGGCCGGCGGCAGCACGCGCGTGCTGGCTTCCGTCTCGAAGACGTTCTGA
>JANXTA010000005.1 GCA_025356395.1 Betaproteobacteria bacterium | reverse complement strand
CCGACCAGCGCGTCCGTGCCGGCGTCGGCGGTGGAGGGATAGGCCACCGGCGTCGACTGTCTCGGATTGATCAGCGAACGCACGTCGTGATTCTCGAGCGCGAGACGCAGCGCGGCCTCGCGCATCAGCCGGAAGCCGAAGTGCGGCGGTGCCATGAACTCCGTGCTCTTCGCGCCGTAGGCGATGTTCTCGCGCGCGGCATGCAGCCGCTCGAGCGTGTAGCTGTCGAGCAGGCTGGTGGACGCCTGACCCTTGACGACGCGCGCGAGCTTCCACGCGAGGTTGCCCGCGTCGTCGACGCCTGAGTTGAGACCGCGCACGCCGAAGATCGGGACCAGGTGCGCGGCGTCGCCCGCGAACAGCACGCGGCCGTGCCGGTAGTCGTCGAGCGTCAGGCACTTCGCGTTGTAGATCGAGATCCACAGCGGCTTCCAGGGTGCGGTCTCGCCGATCATCGCCAGATGGCTCTGCACGCGCGGCAGCACGTTCTCGGGCTTGACGGCCTCGACCGGATCTTCGTCGTCACGGATCTGGTAGTCGATACGCCACACGTTGCCGGGTTGTCGATGCATCAGGATCGTCGAACCGGGATTCGAAGGCGGATCGAACCACGCGAGCCGCTCGACCTCGCGCGTGGTCGCCTGTTCGATATCGACGATCACGTAGCGCCCGTCGTACTGGATGCCCTCGAGCCGCAGTCCGAGCTGGTCGCGCACCGTGCTCCGCCCGCCGTCGCAGGCGACCAGCCAGTCGGCATCCAGCGTCGAGGTCGCTCCTGCGCTGTCCTGGAGATGCACTCGTACGCCGTCCTCGTCCTGAGTGACCCGGGTGACGCGGGTCGAGCAGCGGACCTCGGCGAGCCCGTGGACACAGGCGCGATGCGTCGCTTCTTCGACCTCGTACTGCTGGATGTTGACCATCGGTGCGAAGCGCTCGCCGGGTTCGCTCGGCATCAGGAAGTGCAGGATCTCGACGTCGCGGAAGTAGCTACGACCGCCGACCCACGGCAGCCCGATCGCGTTGACGCGGCTGGCCGCATCGATCCAGCCGAGGATCTCCAGCGAACGGCGCGACACGCAGATCGCACGGCTGCCGGTGCAGTAGCCGTCGTCTGCCTCGATCACGACCGAGGCGATGTGCTGATGCGAGAGAAGCGCGGCCAACGTCAGCCCGACAGGACCGCCGCCGGCGATCACGACCGGTCGTTGCGTACGAGGGGTTGCAGGAGCAGGGCAGGAAATTTTCATGGCCATCGAGAGATAGTTGCAGAAGCAACGATATTCGATGGATGGTTGCAAAGTCAACCAGATGAGATGCAGAATGCGTCCATCTCACGATTATCCCAAATCAACATGTCCGACCCGCTCAAGCTCGATCGCTTCCTGACGTACCGCCTGCATCGTGTCGCGCGACTGAGCGATCGCGAGACCGGCGCGGGCTATCTGGCCGAATGTGGCCTCAGTGTCAGCGAGGCGCGTTGCCTGGCGGCGATCGGCTCGTTCGAGCCGCTCTCGCTCAACGATCTGGCGCGTTCCGCGAACCAGGACAAGGGCCATGCCAGCCGCTCGGCGCAGTCGCTGGTCGAACAGGGGCTGGCGGGCAAGACCGCCAGCGCCAGCGATGGCCGCGGCGTGGTTCTGCAACTGACGCGCAAGGGCCGCGCGGTACATGCGAAGACGATGCGCCTGATCGCGCGTCGCAACGACGAGACCTTCGCCGTGCTCAGTGCGGCGGAGCGCAAGACGCTCGGCGAGATGCTCGATCGTGTGGGAGTGGCCTTGCAGGACCGTTGACGAGGCGCGTCACGGTCCCCGAAAAGCACAAGGGCCGAACGAGTCGGCCCTTGTCTTTCCTGCTACTGCCTGTGATCGAGATCAGTCGATCGATGTCGACGTTTTCAGGCTGCGAGAGCCATGCCGTCGTTGGTCGCGCCACGCTTCGCGAAGCGACGTGCGCCCAGCAAGGCCAGTGGTGCCAGCAACAGCAACATCGTCGAAGGCTCGGGGACGCGCAGTGGTTGCAATTCGACTGGAGCCGAGTTGAACGAGCTGTCCGGGTACGCCGACACGAGTAACGTGAACGGATCGGCGAGAGCCGAAGTACCGCCGTTCGTCGTCGTCATCACCAGATACACCACGCTGTTGATGGCGGCCACCACATCGACGAACAGAGGATCGGTACCGAAGTAATTGCGCGAGGTACCTGAATCACCCAGCCAGTTCAGCGCGAGGTTGAGGGGATCGAAGCTCCCCTGGTAGACCGACAGAAAGGTGTTCGTCGACACTGAGTCGACGTTGATGTCGAGGTAGTTCAGTGAACCGACATTCAGCGCGAACGTCGCGTAGTAATACGTGACCGTCGGGTTGATGACGCCTCCGAACGCTTCGCCGCCCGTCCAGTCCTGCGGGATGCCGGCGCGGGAGATGCGGCCCTGCTGCGTGCCGCGGTAGCCACCGATGGTGTCGGTCAACGAAGCCTGCGCCACGTCAACGCCTGCCGCGATCAGGCTGGCGGCGACCAGAACCCTGCTCAATACGTGTTTCAACTTCATGGTCATTCTCCGTTTCGTGAATCTCGTGCGGGGCGAACCGAAGCGCTCGGTTCGCCCCAGGTTCATCCAATCAATGCGACAGGGCGTATCGCACCGCTGCGTTCGCGTCCAGGACGCCGTAACCCGAGTCCCGATCGATGCCGACCGCCATCGAGTCGAGCGCGGTCAGGCGCATCGCCGCCTTGACCTGCGCCGGGTTGTAGTCCGGGCGGGCCGACAGGATCAGCGCCGCGATACCGGCTGCATGCGGAGCCGCCGCCGACGTGCCGAAGAACGGCAGGAAGCCAGGCGTCTTGGTGCTCACGCCGTCGGCCGCTGCTGCGTCCGGCTTCTGCAGCGTCGTGCCGCCATTGGTGGCGAACAGGAAGTTGTCCGGCGTGATGGCGGTGCCGTCCGGCTGGAAGAAGATCTTGCGCGGGCCATCCGAGCTGAAGGTCTCATTCGTGTTGGCAGCGCCCGTGAACGGACGTACGCCGGTCTTGGCGCTGTTCCAGTACGTGGCCGCCATCGACATCGTGTTGAGGGCGGCGTTGTGGCCGTAGGTCGATCCGGTCGTGGCGATCGACAGCGTGCCGCGCGACGTATCGACGTGGAATGCGCGTGCCGCGCCGGCGTACTGGACAACAACGATGCGCGAGTTGACCGCGAAGCCGGCCGAACGCGACACCGCTTCGTAGGGATCCTGCGTGCCTGTCTGCGATGCGCCGGAGAACGCGGTGATCGCGGTGCCGGCCGGGTTCAGGACGAAAAGATCGTAGTCGTTCGCGCTGCCGGCGAGCGGATCGGACCACTTCAGCGAAATGAAGGTCGTTCCGGTCATCAGCACGTCGAAGTTCTGGGTGCCGCTGCTCGCGAAGTTGTGGAAGCTGCCCGTCTCGCCGACGGCCGTGTAAATCGAGCCGCTGACCGGACCGCCATTCTTGAAGTCGCCTTCCCACGTGCCGCTGGTGCCCTTGGTCAGGCTGCCGCTGTTGGCGGCGGATGAGAAATAGGTGACGCCCATCGCGGTGACCGTGTTGACGGCCTGAGCCACGAGACCGTCCTGGAACACGCCTTCGTCGAAGTAGCTGACGTCGTCGACGATCACCTTGCAGCCAGCGTTGGCCAGCGCGACGATGTTGGCGGCGAAGCTCGCCTCGCTCGTGAATGCCGTCGCGAAGATGAGGTCTGCGCCCGGCGCCATGTCCTGGACGATTTCCATCATCGCGGTGCCCTCATCGGCGCCGGAACCGGTCTGCCCGGCGAGGACCGTGGCCGAAGCCTTCAGGTCGCCGCTGGCCTTCAGGGCCGTGATGCGGGCTGCGGTGGCGCTGTCGGACAGGACGCCGACCTTCACGCCCGTGCCGTTGTAGCCCAGCGTGTTGACGACGGTATTGGCCTTATGCGAGACATAGCCTTGCGACGTCAGCGCACCGACGTTGGTCGACGCGGTCGACGGGGTGCGCATGCGCGTCACGTCCGAGCTGGCTGCGATCGAGTTGACGGCGGTCAGCGGGATCGACGCATCGATGATGCCGAAGTCGGCCGCCTTGTTGATGACCGTCCCGCCTGCGGCCACGACTGCGCTGGCGATCGCCTCGACGTTGCCGGTGATCTCGACCTTGACGAAGCTCGACGACGTGTCGCCAGTCGCGGCCGGGTTGGTCGGTTGTCCGTTGACGTCGTTGGTACTGAGGGGCGTGATGGCGTTGGTGAAGCTGGCGACCTTCTGGTCGCTGGTCGCGGCGAGGATGCCGTAGGCGAGGTTGGAGTCCATCTTCTTCTGCGCGGCCGAGAAACCGGCTTTGACCGAAGAGATCTGTTGCATCTGCGCCTGGACATCCGGGGAGATGGCGTCGTCAGCGAATGCGCCGGTGGTGAACAGCAGTGTGATGGCAGCAGCACCTGCCGAACGCGTAAATCTCTTATTCATTCAACGCCTCCAAAAGCCCACCGATGAAGCAGGCATACGTGACAGAACCAGATGAGCAAACGATCCGCAGACGTGTCGTGCCGACGAGCCTGGACCTGCAACGGCGGGCCGGGTATCGCGGGCGGAACGGCGTCTTGACAATCACGGACTTAATGATCCGAACCGAGCCGCCGGTGCGGACGCGAGCCGTCCAGTCAGATGAATTAATCGAAACAACTTTCTGGCTGGTTTGGCACGCCTGCATCGACCGCGCCAGTCATCGACGTGCGTCGATGACTGGCGCAACCCTGATCACTTGGCTTAGCAAAAATTAAGCCACTTCAAGAAACCTTTTCGTCACAACCACTTGTGATTTGCTTTCCGTGCGTTCCTACAGGAGGCGTAAAAAAGTCCGACACCGCGACGTGTCGTTCCAGCAGCTTCGGACGACGCTTCGAAACCTGACGATCGGCAGCGCCGGCTACGGCAGGTGAAATTCGACGGGACGGTCGCAAGATCGGTGTAGTTTTCGGGCTTGCCGACCACGTCCGAAGAGCCGGGCCGGGCGTGAAAAACAGGATCGAATAGCCTCGTCCCGAAACAACATGCGATCGATTGGATATCGCTTGTTATTTAAATCTTAAAAATAATTGCTCTTGAGTTCAATTCCATTCGAGGAAGCATTTGATCGGGGATTGGAATTAAGTCAATCGAGCGACGAATCAGAAATCGTTATCTCGGCGAATGGCCAGGAATCATTTCTTTTTAAAATTTCATTGCCGCAAGTCTTCGCGCCATGTCGTTCCGACTCCGCCGCCGGCGGTCGATTTGAAGGGCTGCCCGGCCCGGCGAGAGCATCCTTCGTCTCGATCTGACATGCTCTTGCCTCCCGGCATCGAGCCCACGCTTCCAGCGAGACATCCATGAGCGATCCCACGATCCAGCGACACCTTGGCGCCGCGTCCGGCAGCGACGGCGATCCGCTCGAAACAGCCGAGTGGCAGGCCGCCCTGGCGTCGGTACTGCGCGCTTCCGGTCCGCAGCGGGTCCGCGAACTGATGGACCTGCTGTCGGTCGTCGCACGTGATCCGGCGGTGGGCTGGCAACCAGTCCACGGCACGCCTTACCTCAACACTATCCCGGTCGAGGACCAGCCGGTCTTCCCCGGCGACCTAGCGATCGAGGAAAGGCTCGCGTCGATCATGCGGTGGAACGCGCTGGCCATGGTCGTGCGCGCGAACAAGGCCTACGGTGAACTCGGCGGTCACATCGCCAGCTACACCAGCGCGGCCGACCTGTTCGAGGTCGGCTTCAACCACTTCTTCCGGGCCGATGCCGCCCAGGGCCGTGGCGACCTCGTCTTCTACCAGCCGCATTCGGCGCCCGGGGTCTACGCGCGCGCTTTCCTAGAAGGCAAGCTGAGCGCGAACGATCTGGCGCACTACCGCCAGGAACTCGGCGCGGCGAAGGACGGCGCGCGCGGCCTGAGCAGCTATCCGCACCCGTGGCTGATGCCGGACTTCTGGCAGTTCCCCACCGGATCGATGGGGCTCGGCCCCATCAGCTCGATCTATCAGGCGCGCTTCATGCGCTACCTACAGCATCGGCGGTTGCTGGACACCGGTCCGCGCAACGTCTGGGGCGTGTTCGGCGACGGTGAGATGGACGAGCCGGAGAGCATGAGCGCGCTGACGCTGGCCGCGCGCGAGAATCTCGACAACCTGATCTGGGTGGTCAACTGCAACCTGCAGCGACTAGATGGTCCGGTGCGCGGCAACGGCCGCATCATCGACGAACTCGAGGCCCTGTTCGCCGGCGCGGGATGGCGCGTCATCAAGCTGGTCTGGGGATCGGACTGGGACGAGCTGCTCGCGCGCGACAGCGGTGGCGCGCTGGCTCGTGCCTTCGCCTCGACGGTCGACGGCCAGTTTCAGACCTTTGCGGCCAAGGACGGTCACTACAACCGCGAGCACTTCTTCGGCCAGGACCCCGAGCTCGCGGCGCTGGCCCGCGCATTGACCGATCATCAGATCGATCGCCTCACGCGCGGCGGTCACGACCTCGTGAAGATCCACGCCGCGTATCTCGAAGCGACCCGCAAGACCGGCCAGCCGACGGTGATCCTCGCGCAGACCAAGAAGGGCTACGGCATGGGCGCGGCGGGGCAGGGCCGCATGACGACGCATCAGCAGAAGAAACTCGAGCGCGACGACCTGATCGCGTTTCGTGATCGCTTCAGGCTGCCGCTCGACGACGAGCAGGCTGCGGCGCTCGAGTTCTTCAAGCCTTCGGACGACAGCGCAGAGATGCGCTACCTGCGCGCGCGCCGCGATGCGCTCGGCGGCTCGATGCCGAACCGGCGCAGCGAGGTCGACGCGGTCGTCGTACCGGCGGTCGAGCGATATGCCGAGTTCGCGTTGCGGGCCGACGGTAAGCAGATGAGCACGACGATGGCCTTCGTGCGCATGCTGACCAACCTGTTGAAGGACCCGCAGCTCGGGCCGCGCATCGTGCCGATCGTGGCCGACGAGGCCCGCACCTTCGGCATGGCCAACCTGTTCCGGCAGATCGGCATCTACTCGAGCGTGGGCCAGCACTACGAGCCCGAGGACATCGGATCGGTGCTCAGCTATCGCGAGGCGACCGATGGGCAGATCCTCGAGGAAGGCATCAGCGAGGCGGGTGCGATCAGCAGCTGGACCGCGGCTGCGACGAGCTACTCGGTGCACGGCCTGCCGATGCTGCCGTTCTACATCTACTACTCGATGTTCGGCTTCCAGCGGGTCGGCGACCTGATCTGGGCGGCGGCCGACCAGCGCGCCCGCGGCTTCCTGCTCGGCGCCACCGCAGGCCGCACGACGCTGGGCGGCGAAGGTCTCCAGCACCAGGACGGCAGCAGCCTCGTACAGGCGGCGCAGGTGCCCAATTGCCGCTCCTACGATCCGTGCTTCGCCGGTGAATTCGCGGTCATCCTCGACCACGGCATGCGCACCATGCTCGAGGAGCGGCAGGACGTCTTCTTCTACGTGACGCTGATGAACGAGAACTACGCGCAGCCGTCGCTGCCGCTCGGCGTCGAAGGGGACGTGATCAAGGGGATGTACCGCTACAGTTTCGCGCAGCCGGAAGGCAGTCTCGGCACGGTCCGGCTGGTCGGATCGGGGACCATCCTGCGCGAGGTGATCGAAGCGGCGCATCTGCTGGCGCACGACTGGCAGGTGGCCACGGAAGTGTGGAGCGCCACGAGCTTCAGCGAACTGTCGCGCGATGCCCGCGACACCGAACGATGGAACCGGTTGCACCCGGGTGACGAAGCGCGCACCAGTCATCTCGGCCGATGCCTCGCGGGCGATGCGCCGGTCGTGGCGGCGAGCGACTACGTGCGTGCGTGGCCGCAGCTGATCGCCGAGTACGTGACGGCTCCGTTCACGACCCTGGGCACGGACGGCTTCGGACGCAGCGACACGCGTGCGAGCCTGCGCGACTTCTTCGAGGTGGATCGCCATCACGTCGTGCTGGCTGCGTTGACGGCGCTGCGGGAACGAGGATCGGTGGACGCTGCGCTCTGTGCGGCAGCGGTCACACGCTACGGCATCGATGCCGAAAGACAGCCATCGTGGTGTCGCTAGGAAAAAAAAGCGGTCCGATGAACGGACCGCCTTTTCCATGTCGGGATACGGTCGTTCCGCATCCCCACCGGTTACATCAGCGTCGCTTCGTGGGTGCGACCGTGAAGTCGAGCCCGATCACGACGGGGTCGTGGTCCGAGGCGCGGTAAGGCGTCGGCGTGTAGTAGTCCGGTGAACAGGTCGCGCAGGCCGGCTGCTTGTTCTCGAGGTTGTAGTCGAGGATCGTCGGTTCGTCGGAGTTGATATGCCACTCGGAAGCACGCCTGACTCGCACCGACAGCGCTTGCGAGGTGAGTGCGTGGTCCAGGCGACCCGAAGCACCGTCGAAGCCGTACGAATAGCCGAAGGTGTTGAAGCGGCCGATCTCGTCGACGTATCCGTTGCTGGTCATGCTGGTGATCGGATCTTCCTGCGCGAGCGAATTGAAGTCGCCCACGAGCAGGACGTTCGGCAACGGCCCGTTCGGGAACAGCGAGGCCACGAACGTCCGGGTTTGCGCGGCCTGCCGCACGCGGGTCGCGTTGAAGCAGTCCTGCAGGTCACCCTGGTCCGTGTCGAGGCTGGTCGCGCCGCCGCAGGTCTTGGACTTCAGGTGATTGACCACCAGCGTGAACTGCTGACCGCCCGGGACCACGAAGGTCTGCGCCAGCGGCGGCCGGTTGTGGATCGGACTCGGATCGCTGACCGAATCGCCCACCCGCGTCACCCGTGCCGGCTTGTAGATCATCGCGACCTTGATCGCGTCGGTGCCCGTGCCCTGAACCGGATCGGGAACGGCGGCATAGGTCCCGGCGCCGAGTTGCGCGTTGAGACCGGCGAGTAGCGTCTGCACGCCGACGCTACCGTTGTTCTGCATCTCCATGATGCCGAACACGTCCGCGTTGATGGCCGTGAGTTCCGCGACGATCTTGGCGAGCTGGCGATTGAACTCGGTGATGTTGTCGGCGCCGCGGCAGTTGCTGGCCGAGGTGCTGTTGCCGACCGTGCATCCCTGACCCGTGCCGCCCGCGGCCGTCTGGCCGTTGGTGAAGGTCGTGAAGAAGTTCAGCACGTTGGCTGCACCGACCTTGATCGTGCCACCCACGTCCTCGGGCGCCGTCGTGCGCGGATTGGAGCGCGTGAAGACCGGAGCGACCGTCGGGATGATCCGCCAGCTGCCCGGGTCGGTGTTGATGCTGGTCGCGAGACCGTACTCGAGCACGCCGGTGACCGACGTCAGCGTGTCGCCGGTACGCGTGGTGTTCGAATCACCGAGGAAAGGCGTCGGGTTTGGGTTCTGCACCGTGGTGCCGTCTTCGAGGATGAAGCTGCGATTCTTGTTCGAGACGTACAACGCCTGCGCGGCACTGCCTGGACGAAAACGATTGGTCGGGCTCTCGACCGGACCCTGCGCCGCCAGCGTCAGCTGGCCGTACTGGCCGATGAAGAAGGTTTGTGCCACCGTCAGCGGACCGTTGATCGTGACGAGCATGTGTTCGTAGCGCTCGAGGTCCTCGCGCGTTGCCGCCGGGAAGGTGATGGTGACCGGCGTGATCGAATAGCCAGTGCCGAGGACCGTGACGCCGCTGACGCTGGACAGTTCGGTGATGGTGTGGCTCGCCGTGTCGGCGTTGTTGGCCGCGCCCGTGTTGAACTCG
Organism: Betaproteobacteria bacterium; assembly: GCA_025356395.1. Taxonomy (GTDB): domain Bacteria; phylum Pseudomonadota; class Gammaproteobacteria; order Burkholderiales; family Burkholderiaceae_D; genus CAHJXF01. The sequence continues at coordinate 110,049 of JANXTA010000005.1, read as the reverse complement.
GTCACGGTGCCCGACGCGCGCACCAGATTGCCGGCCGACACGGTCGGCGTCGTACTGGTGAACACGAAGATCGCGTCCGACGTGGCGTCGTTGCCGTCGCCGGTCGGGTCCTGCATGTAGAAACCGTTGTTGGTCACGCGGGTGACGACGCCCTGCGTCAGCACGGTCTGGTTGACCAGCGGGCTGGTCGAGCCCGAACCCTGGATCGTGTAGATCGCGGTGATGGCGCCGACGGTGGCGGTGGGCGTGCAGGTGGCGTTCTGGCCGTCGTTGTTGACCCAGCTCAGCGACAGCGGATAGCTGCCGGCCGCAAGGTTGGCGGCGATCACGATCGGTACGCTGGCTGTACCGCCGGCCACGGTAGCCTGCGAGAAGCTGCCCAGCGAGATGCCGGCCGGCGGGCTGTTCAGCGTGACCTGGTTGACGATGCTGTCGGGGTCGGTGGCGCTGACGATGCTGCCGCCGCCGCTACCCGTGACCACGATGAACGATGGGCAACTGGTGGCGATCGGCGCGTTGACGATGGTGCCGCAGGGAAGCGGCGCGTTCGACGTCCGGCTGCGCGGCGTCGGCGCGGCGACCGCGAAGTCGGTCGAGTTGTTGTTGGTGTCGGTGCAACCGGCCGCCGCGCGGATCACCGCTGTGGCGTTGGCGGGACCGGTCGTCGGTGCGGTCTCGAAGAAGTTGGCGGTGCTGCCGAAGCCGACGACGTCGACGATCGTCGAGCTGGTCGGTGCGGCACCGATCAAAGCCGTGCGCGTCGAGGTCAGCGCGACCTTGCCGGCCGTGGCGCTGAGCGCGAGCGTGCCGACGACATCGGGGGTCGGCAGGTCCACGGAGCCGCCGGCGCCGATGGACTCCTGCACGAGGTAGTACTGGCCCGGCTGCAACACGACAGTGCTGGAAGCGAGGTTGGTCACCGCCCACGTCGTTCCGGTCGCGGAGCCGTATTGCACCGCGTACGCCGAGATGTCGACGGTGACCGACCCGCCGTTGAAGACTTCGATGAAGTCGGCCTTGTAGGTCGACCCGGAGTTGCCACCACCGCCGTAGACCTGGCTGATGACGACCCCATTGGAAGAGGCGAAGGTGCCCTGGGCCGCGAGGGCAAGCAGGGCACCGAACAGGAGGCGAAACGGTTTGATCATGGACTCTGGGTCAGTTGAAAAGCACAGGGGCGCCGCAGCTTGAAGCGCCGAGATGACTTCCTGGTGAATCGAAATGAGGTTTGTGCCCCGAATGGTCGCTGGGTGGAAGCGCCGGGAGTCGAAATGTTTTGTGACACAAAATTTAGCAGGTTCCGTTCCACCTGCGGGCGCGTTATGGCCTGTTCGCGTCTGCAACCGGCCGTCGCATTGCGGGACGGCTACGCGACACGAGCAGCGCGAGTCCTGCGAAGAGCAGCGTCATCGTGGTCGGTTCCGGGACCGCGGCCGTAACCGCGGTCGCGAGGAACGCCAGCGCGCCGCGCTCGAAACTGAAGAGGCCGGCGACCCCGCTGGCCGTGAAGTCGCGCGCTTCGAAGCCGATGAAGTTCGCGAAGTGCAGCAGTTCGTAGGTCGTCCCGGCGACGATTCCCGCATCGATCAGTTCGAAGGGGAAGGGACCGTCGCTGCCGCGGATCAGCGTCTGCAGGTCGACGTGGTCGCTGCCGGCCGAGTCGGCGCCGAGCACCAGACGGATCACGCCGCCACCGTTCCAGGTGAGGTCGTCTTTCAGGGTCAGCGTGACCGGATCGCCGGGCGCGATGATGCCGCCGGCGAGCAGGGTCACGGGCCCGTCGATGAAGCCGCCGCCGCCGAGCGTGCCGCCGCGTTCGACGATCACCGGCCCACTGCCGGTGGCCGAGCCGGTCGTGTTTGCGACGAGCAGCTTGCCGCTGTCCGCGTGGACTCGGTCGCCGATGTGGGTTGCGCCGGTGTAGGTGTTGGCGCCGGTCAGCGTGAGCCGGCCCGCGCCGACGATGTTCAGCCCGCCGCCGGTCGCGGTCACCAGCCCGCCGTCACGGATCAGGCCCGAGAAGATCGTGCTGCGATCGTTGGTGCCGACCGTCAGCGTGCGGTCGCCGAGCGAGACGATGCCGCTGCCTTCGATCGATCCGAGCCGCGTCCCCGCGACCACGAGCCGACCGATGTCGAGGCTGCCGGCGCTCGCGCCGCTGCCGTCCAGAAGCACGCGCGCGGTGCCGCCGTCGGCCTGCGCTTCGAAGACGATGCGGCCGCCATCCAGCGTCGCGACCGCGCCTTGCGCACGCAGCGTGGCGGCACCCGCCGACGAGAAGTCGCCGAAGCTCGTCAGGCCGCTCGCGCCTCCGACGACGATCCCGCCGCGATTGAGGAAGTCGCCGTTGCCGGCAGTCGACGCGTCCTTGAAGTAAGTCCCGCCGCCCGAACTGCCGAGTGCCGTGCCGCCTTGGTTGTCGAAGTGTCCGTTGGCCGCGGTCGACGTGAACGAGAACGACGTGAAGCCACCACCGGAAAGGCTCGGAGCGCCGCCGCCGAGGTTCAAGAACGTGCCGTTGCCGGCCGTCGCGGTCGACGAGAAAAACAGCGTGACACCGCTGTAGCCGCCGGCGACGGTCGCGCCCTGGTTGAGGAAGACACCATCGGCGGCGTTCGAGTTGGCGCCGAAGAAGACCTGGCCCCCGAACGCCTGCACGCCGCCACCGCCGTGCGTCGTGAACGCGCCGCTGCCCGCGCTCGCGAGTGCCGTCGGGCCCGTGCCCACGAAGCTCGCCGCGCCGCCGGTCGCGCCGGCGACCGTGCCGCCCTGCAGGTCGAAGCGCGCGTGGTCGGCGCTCGTTCCTCCCGAGAATTGGACTTCGCTGCCGGCGCCGTTGGCAATGCCGTCGCCGCGCACGACGAAGCCCGCGCGTCCGGCCGTGCTGCCGTCGAAGAAGCGGACGTGCGTCGACGTCGGGCCCGTCGCGACCGCGCCTTGCAGCGAGAACGTCGCGTCCGCGGCCGTCGCGTTCCCGTTGAATCGAACCGTACCGCCGCCCCCGCCGGACAGTCCCCGCGCGAGATCGAAAGCCGCGTTACCGGCGGTCGAACGATCGTTGAATACCGCCGTGCCGCCGGATGCGCTCGCGAAGATGCTCGCCCCGAGGCCGAAGCTGCCGTTGGCTGCGGTGCTGGCATCGTTGAAGACGATCAGCCCTCCGGCTGCCGACACCGCGTTGCCGCCCGCCGCACTGACGCGGGCCGACTGCGCCGACGCCGTGTCGTGGAACTGCGTGGTGCCGCTGCCCGCAGAGCCCGCGACGGTCGCGCCGCGGTTGTCGAGGAACGCGGTCCCGGCGCCGGAGCTGTCGAAGAAGCGCGTCGAGCCGCCGACGATCGAGTCGCCCGCATTGACGATGACGTTGCTGCCCGCGGTCGCGCGATCGCGGAACGACGTTACGCCGGCGAACGTCGGGCCGGAGTGATTGACGATCACGACCGAACCCGCCGATGCGTCGGCGACGAAGCGCAGCTCGCTGGTCGCCGAGTCGTGGATGTCGACCTGGCCGGTGCCGAGCCCCGTGCCGGTCGTGTTGCCGACGATCAGCTTGCCTTCACGGACCTGCGTGCCACCGGTATACGTGTTGATGCCCGACAGCGTCAACGAGCTGGTCGCGGACTTCACGAGCGAGCCGCCGGTCCCAGAAATCCTCCCCGAGAAGTCGGCGTCTCGCCCATTGCCGCCGACCTGAAGCGCCTTGCTGCCGAGGGCGATCAGGCCGCCGCCTTCGATCGAGCCGATCGTGGTGCCGATCGTCGTGAGGCCGGCGATGTTCATCCGGCCGCCGGTGCCGAACACCGCGCGTGCGGTGCCGCCGCTCGCGGCGCCGGAGAAAGCGGCCTGGCCACCTGGTCCGCCCGGGACGGTGGCCCCGTCGAGCCGCAGCGTCGCGTTGCCGGCGGTGGAGTTTCCCGCGAAGGAGATGCGTCCCGAGTCGCCCGGGCCACTCGCGCCCGCGGCGATCAGCAACGCGTCGCCGCCGCTCGACGAACCGGCGAAGCTCGTGAAGCCTGAACCGAAGGTCGACGTCGCACCGAGGCTGACGATGGTCGCGTGATCGGCATTCGTCGTGTCGAAGAAGTTCGTCATGCCGCCCTGCAGGCTGGTCCCGCCGACGTTGGTGATCGATGCGTTGCCGGCGCGCCCGTTGACCGAGAACTGCGTGACGCCGCCGCCGACCCCGGCTTCGTTGACGATGGTGGCGTTCGCCGCCGTGGAATTCGCGAAGAAGCTCGTCTGTCCGTGTGCCAGCGAAGCGACATCGCTCGCCTGGTTCAGGATCTGCGCGCTGCCTGCGGTGGCCACGCTGGACGGACTCGAACCGGCGAAGAACGCCACCCCGCCCACCGACGCGCCGGACGCGACCGTGATCCGCGCGCGATCGGCACTCGCCGCGTCGTTGAAGGTCACCGTGCCTTGTTCCCCGCTCGCGCTCAGGTTGCCGCCGACGGCGATCGTCGCGTCGGCCGCCGAAGCCGTGCCGTTGAACTGGAGTCGCCCACCGCCGGAGTTATTCGTGGTGGCGAAGCGGCTGCCCTGGACCGCAATCTGCGCCGTCCCCGCATTCGACGACTGCCCGAATTCGACCGAGCCACCGGTCGCCAGATTCGCGTTGGCGCCGAGCAGCGAGATCGTCGCGCCGCCTGCGGTCGACGTGCCGCGAAAGCCGGCCTGCCCACCGAACGCGTTCGCGCCGCGACCGCCGAAGCTGGTGATCTGCGCGTTGGCCGCCGAGCTCGCATCGGCGAAGTCGACGCTGCCGAAGTCGCCGGTCGCGGCCGCGGCGCCGCCCTGGTTGTCGATCCGCGCGCGACCGGCGGTCGATGCGCCGGTGAACGACGTGCGTCCGCCGTCGTAGCCCGACGCCAAGATCGTCGCCTCGTTGCTGATGAACGCGTTGGCCGCCGTGGATCCGTTGGAGAAGATCGTCAGGCCCGACGTGCCGCCGGTCGCGAGGCCGGCCGCGTTGACGATCGTCGCGTTGGCGGCCGTCGTCCCGGCACCGTCGAAGGTCGTCAGGCCGCCGGCCGCGCCGAAGTCCATTCCTCCACTGTTGAAGACGCTGGCGTTCGCGGCGGTCGCCCGGCCGACGAAGCGTGCCGTGCCCCCCAGCGCGCCCGTGGTCTGGCCGCCGAGGTTCTGCAGCGTCGCGTTGGCCGCGGTCGCATCGTCCTGGAACACCACGAGGCCGCCGGCCGCGAAGACGTCGTTGCGGCCGCCGTTCGAGACGATCGTCGCGCGCTCGGCGCTGGCCGCGTCGCGGAACAGCGTCCGGCCGCCGCGCGTGCCGCTGCCCCCGACCGTCGCGCCGTCGTTCGTGATCGCCACCTGGCCGGCGCGCGAACGATCGCGGAACTCGGTCGAGCCGCCGGTGGATCCGGGTGTGATTGCCTCGCCGTCGACCCTGTTTTAGATGGCGTTCTGCGGGCCGCGGATGAAGCTGTCGTCGCGGAACACGGTAGTGCCGCCGAGCGCGCCTGCGACGGTGCCGCCGAGGTTGTAGATCGGCAGCGCGCCGAGTCCGGTGGCGATGCCGGTCGTGTCGAACGATGCGGTGCCGCTCAGTTCGAGGCGTCCGCCGCGAGCGCCGGCGATCGTCGCGGCGCGGTTCTGCACGGTGAGGGCCAGACGTGTCGTGTCGCCGAAGGTTGTGGCTGCTTCGCTGCCGCTCGTGGCCGAGCTTCCTCCTGCGTTGTCGATGCTGCCGAGGAAGCCGGTGGTCGCGAGCCCGCCGAAGGTCGCGCGTCCGCCCAGGCCGCCGGCCTCGCCCGCGAGCAGGATGAGAGCGCCTTCCGCGTGCGTGTTGTCCTGGAAGGTCACGCGTCCACCGGCTGCGCCGCTACCGCTGCCGCCGTCGACCACGATGCCCGTCGAGCCGCCGGTGACGGCCTGGTCGCGGAATACGATCTCGCCGCCGCCGGCACCCGCGATCGAGGCGCCGCGTGCGCGTAGCGTCGTGAAGGTCGAGCTGATGGTCGTCGACGTGTCCTGGAACACGATGCGGCCGCCGAGCTGTCCGGCGACCGACGCGCCGGACGCCGTCAGGTCGACCGGTCGATCGTTCTGCGAAGTTCCGAGGTTGATGCCCGACGCATTCGCGAACGTGATCGTGCCGCCGGTGGCACCGGCATCCGCGAACAACTGCTGGCGGATCGAGCCGCCGGATCCGGTGCGATTCTGGATGCCGAGGGCCGTGAAGGTGAGCGCGCTGCTGCCGGCGACGTGGATGTTGAACAGTTGCGCGGTCGCGCCGAAAGTCAGCGAACCGAGCGCGGCGTTGCTGTCGACGGTGTTGGTCGCGAAGGCAGGTGCGCCAGTGAAGACGACGTCGTCGCCAGGCGCTGGCAGCCGCGGGCTCCAGTTGCCGGCGTCGCTCCAGCGCTCGGAGAATCCGGTCCCGGACCAGAAGATCGTGGCGGCGACTGCCGTGCCGGGCATCCCGGCCATCGCGACCAGCAGCGCCAGCAGAAGCGCGTCGACGCGCCGTCCGATCCCGCGGGCCTTCGAAACACTGCGCTCGTCCATCCCGCCTCCCGGTTCGCGCTTAGCCTCGACCTTGTGCCCGACTGTCGTTCTGCGCGTGGAAGGGCAGGCTGCGCCGGGACACCGGCGATGTCCACCGGCATTTCTTGAAAACTTCTGAATCGTCCTGATTGTCCTGGCGTCAGCGTCGATCGCCGTAGCGCGCGACAGCCTCGATACCGAGGCCCCTCGCGACGCTCGAGAAGCGATCGCCGAACACGGCCTCGGCATCCGGGAAGGCCAGACTCAGGCGCCGCGACAGCAGCCCGAGGCCGGTCGATCCGCCGGTGAAGTACAGCGCGCCGATGGCGTCCACCGATACGCCGGCGCGGCGGACCGTCTCGATCGCGGCGGCGACGATCGCATCGAGCGGGCGTTCGAGCGCCTGTGCGAGTCCGTCGCGATCGAAGCGCGCCACCAGGCCGTCGTCGATCTCGCCCAGGTCGAGATCGATCTGCGCCTGGTCCGAAAGCGCGATCTTGGCGTCCTCGGCGCGGCCCATCAGCCGATGCCCGAGGCGCGCCTCCACCACGCGCACCAGGCGGCGATGGAAGGTCGGATCGGCATAGAAGTAGCGCATCGACTTCAGTTCGGCGACGCGACGCGGTGTGTAGACGCCGTTGATCAGGTGCCAGGTCGCGAGGTGGTGGTAGATCCGGTTCGGCACTTCGCGACCCTCGGGCGTGCGGGTGCGGAAGCCGAGGCTCGGCATGATCGCGTCGAGCTCGACGCGCTGGTCGAAGTCGGTGCCGGCCACGTGCACGCCGTGGCTCGCAAGCACGTCGGCCGAGCGGTCGATCGTTCGTGCACCACCGAGCCGGATCACGGTGAAGTCGGACGTGCCGCCGCCGATGTCGGCGACCAGCACGAGGCGCTCGCCGGTGAGCCGCTGCTCGTAGTCGAGCGCCGCTGCGATCGGCTCGAACTGGAACGAGACTTCCTCGAAGCCGATTGATCGCGCGGCGTTGCCGAGCGCCTCCTCGGCGCGCGCGTCGGCCTCTGGATCGTCGTCGACGAAGTAGACCGGCCGGCCGAGAACGGCCCGGGTGATCGGCACGCCGGCCCGGCGCTCGGCGGCGATCTTGAGCTGCTTGAGGAAGCCGGCGATGACGTCGATGTAGCGGATCGCGATGCCGTCGCCGAGGTGGGTCGTCTCGTCGATCAGCGCCGAGCCGAGGATGCTCTTCAGCGAGCGCATCAGCCGGCCCTCGTGGCCTTCAACGTACGCCGCGACCGCCGCGCGACCATAGCGCCGCGAGCCGTCCTCGCTGTCGTAGAACACCGCGCTCGGCATGGTGGGCTGGCCGTCCTCGAGGGGGACCAGCTGCGCCGCGCGGGTCGACGACGTGGAGTCGCCGGTCGCGACCGCCGAGTTCGACGTGCCGAAGTCGATGGCGCAGTAGGCACTGCCGGCGAGCCGTGTCGGGGTCATGGGAATGCGATGGGGATGCGGCGCGCGATTCTAGCGGCGCGCGCCGCGGCTGTCGCGCCCACTGCGTGCTAGGCTTTTGTCGCTCCACGCTCCTACCCCACGAACGGACCTCCAGCCATGTCGTCGATCATCCCGTTGCGCCGTCATGCGCCCGGCCCGCGCGAAGAAAGCCGCGACCTGCGCAAGACGGGGCTCGACCCGGACTTCTGGTATCCGCTGGCGCGCTCGAAGCAGCTCAAGCCCGGCAAGTCGCTCGCGACCACCTTCGCCGGCGAGCCGATCGTGGTGGTCCGTCCGAAGGACGGCGAGCCCTTCGCGCTCGAGAACCGCTGCGCGCACCGGCAGGTACCGCTCAGCCTCGGTGTGGTCCGCGGCGAGCGCCTGCAATGCCATTACCACTGCTGGACCTACGACCGCAGCGGCGCCTGTGTCAACGTGCCCTACCTCGACGAAGGCAAGGAGCTTCCCAACGGCGTCAGGAGCTATCCGGTGCGCGAGGCCTACGGCTTCCTGTTCGTCTACACCGGCGATCAGGCAGCAGCCGGCTTCAAGCGCTTTCCCGACGTGTCGACCTTCGCGAAGTCCGAGTACAAGACCCGCACGCTCGATCGCACGATCGGCTGCCACTACTCGTTCATGCACGAGAACCTGATGGACATGAACCATCAGTTCCTGCACCGCAGCCTGATGGGTTCGATTCGCGCCACGCTGCTCGACGTGCGCTCGGGCGACGGCTGGGTCGAGGCCGACTACACCTTCTCGCGCGCGGCTGGCAAGCAGCCGCTCGGCGAGCGCTTCATGATCAATCGCAAGAGCGGCACCGCGTTGCCCGAGGGCGCCATCGACAAGATGACGATCCGCACCGGCTATCCGTACCAGACGCTGCAGTTCTGGACCGCGGGCAGCACGGAGCCCGCGCTCGACCTGTGGAACTGCTACTACCCGACCGATCGCGAGCAGCGGAAGAACCGGACCTACGGGCTGATGATGATCCGCAAGCCCGGCATCCCCGGCCTGGTGCATGTGATCTGGCCGTTCATCGTCGCGTTCACCAACGGCATCTTCGGGCAGGACACGGAGATCGTCGAAGCCGAGCAGGCTGCGTTCGATGCGCAGGGCGAGGACTGGAACCAGGAGATCTTCCCGGCGATCCAGGCGCTGCGGGCGCTGCTGATCGAGAAGGGTGTGCCGCTCGATCTCGAACCGCGATCGACTTCGTCCGTGATCCGCTTCAGCTAGCGAAGACTGGTGCGCGGCCGACGCGCGTTCGGAACCAGAGCGTCGCGGCGATCGACAGGTTCAGCAGGTTCCACCCGATGCCGTTGACGAACGCGGCGTGATAGCTGCCGGTGAGGTCGAACACCTTGCCGGACATCCAGCCGCCCAGCGCCATCCCGAGCAGCGTGCACATCAGCACCGTGCCGACCCGTGCACCCACTTCGGCCGGCGCGAAATGTTCGCGCACGATGATCGCGTACGACGGCACGATGCCGCCCTGGAAGAGCCCGAACAGCGCCGAGATCACGTATAGCGAGGCCAGCCCGTCGAACGGCAGAAACAGCAGCAGCGCGATGCCCTGCAACGCGGAGCCGAGCAGCAGCGTGCCGAGGCCGCCGATGCGGTCGCAGATCGCGCCCGACACCAGCCGGCTGACGATGCCGCAGGCGAGCATCAGCGACAGCATCTGCGCGCCGCGCGCCGCGCCGTAACCCAGGTCGCCGCAGTACGCGACGATGTGGACCTGCGGCATCGCCATCGCGACACAGCAGGCGACGGCCGCGATGCACAGCAGGCCCTGTGCGACGGCGGGGCTGAAACCGAACGGTCGCAGAGGGTCCGCATTGGTCGTGCGACGGGTCGCGCCGGCTGCTTCGGCGACCGCGACCGGCGGGCGCGGCCGCATCAGCAGCGCAAGCACGGCCATCGTCACGCCGCAGAAGAGCCCCATGCCGAGGTAGGTCTGGCGCCATCCGACGAGTTCGACGAAGTGCTGCACGATCGGCGGCCAGATCGCGCCGGCCAGGTAGTTGCCGCTCGCGCAGACCGCCACCGCGATGCCGCGCCGCTTGACGAACCACAGCGACGTGTCAGCGATCAGCGGCGCGAACGCGGCACCGGCGCCGAACAGCCCGACCAGCAGGCCCTGTGCGATGGCGAAACTCACGATGCCGGTCGCCATGCTGCAGGCGACGTAGCCGAGGCCGAGGCTGACCGCGCCGATCAGCAGCGGCCACATCACGCCGATGCGGTCCGCGAGGCGTCCCATCAGCACGCCGCCCACGCCGAAGCCGATCATCAGCATCGTGTAGGGCAGCGACGCATCGGCCCGCGCGACGCCGAAGTCGGCCTGCACCGAAGGCAGCACGACCGAGACGACGTACATGCCGCTGCTGCCGACGGTCATCAGCAGCAACGTGACGAGCAACCGCAGCGCGGCGTAGCGCGAGTCGGCCTGGGGCGTGATGGAGAGCGAGGACACGGGCGGTGCGGCCGTCGAAAAACGGGATGACGTTATACCGCCTCGCTCAATCTTCCACCGATCTGCGGCCCGCCTTGACCCGCGCGCGGATGCTCTTGCCATCGAGTCGGCGCTGCTTCGAGCCGAAGGTCGGCTTGGTGGGGCGGCGAATGCGCGGCGGCAGCGCCACGCTGTCGACCAGCTCCTGCAGCCGCGCCAGCGCATCGGCTCGATTGGCGTCGAGGCTGCGCGAGGTCTGCGCCTTGATGATCACGACGCCGGCTTCGGTGATGCGCCGGTCGCCGAGCGCGAGCAGCCGTTGCTTGACCGGATCGGGCAGCGACGAGGCGTGCACGTCGAAGCGCAGGTGCGCGGCGCTCGACACCTTGTTGATGTTCTGGCCGCCGGCGCCCTGCGCGCGAATCGCGGTGAGTTCGACTTCGTCCGGGTCGACCTTCAGCGTCGACGCCGTGCTGTCGGCTAGTCGAACGGCCACGGCATCGTCTTCGGCAGCGTCATCGCCGGTGCTTGCCCCGTTCCCGACTCGGGTTCGGTGGCATCGACCGCCCGCCACCACGCCCTGGCGTCGCCCGCACGCGACGGTTCGATCGGCTCGCCGAGCCGTGGCATCAACAGCGGCACGTCCGTCTTCGCGGCCAGCTTCAGCAGCGTCTCGACCGGCTGGTCCCAGGCGTGGATCGCCAGCGAGAACGTGCCCCAGTGCACCGGCAAGAAGGCACCGCCGCCCAGCAACCCATGCGCCTCGAGGGCATTTTCGGGACCGAGGTGGATGTCGCCCCACGCGGGGTGATAGGCGCCGACCTCGAGCATCACGAGGTCGAAGGGACCGAGGCGGTCGCGGATCACCGCGTACTCGGTGGTCAGGCCCGTGTCGCCACTGAAGAAGACCGCATGCCGCGACGAGCGGATCACCATCGACGACCACAGCGTGGTGTTGCGATCTTTGAGGCCGCGTCCGGAGAAGTGCTGCGACGGTGCCGCTGTGATCGACAGCTCGGTCCCCGGCAGCGTATGGGTCTCCCACCAGTCGAGCTCGGTCACGCGTGCGGCCGGCACGCCCCACGCTTCGAGATGCGCGCCGACGCCCAGCGACGTCACGAAGGGCACGTCGCGCTTCGCGAGTTCGCGGATGGTCGGGTAGTCGAGGTGATCGTAGTGATCGTGCGAGACGATCACGACATCGACCGGCGGCAATTCGCGCAGCGTGATCGGCACCGGCTGGAAGCGTTTCGGTCCGAGCAGCGTCGACGGCGAAGCCCGCGGTCCCCACACCGGATCGGTCAGGACGCGATAGCCGTCGATCTCGACCAGCACGGTCGAGTGTCCCAGCCAGGTGGCGCGCAAGCCGGTCTCCACGGCCTTCGACCAGCCGTCGCGCGGATCCACCGAAGGCAGGGCGCGCGCCGGTACGCGACGCTCGCCGCCGCAGAGGAAATCGGCCAGCGACGGCATCTTGACGTCGGTATGCCGCAGCCCGACCGGAATCGGATGGACGTTGCGAAAGCGGTTGCCCGACCACAGCGGCGACGACTGCATGCGGTCGAGACGGAGACCCGCGGGTCTTGCGCCCAGTGATTTCATGGTGGGTTCAGGGTTGGAGGCGACGGCTCGAAGCTAGCACGCGGCGGAGGCCGCGATCCGAAAGCCTCACGCGACTAGACTGCGGCAATGACTCCCGAATCCGTCCTGCAGCACAACGACCTGGGCGCGCTGTGGCCGGCCGACGCGGACCATGCGTCGGTCGACGGCGCCTACCAGAGTGCCCTCGCCGTGCGTCGGCTGCGCATCGCCCGCGGCGAACGACCGGTGGGCTTCAAGATCGGCTTCACCAACCGAACCATCTGGAAGCGCTACCGGGTCTTCGCGCCGATCTGGGGAACGGTGTGGGACACGACGCTGACGCTCTGCGATGGCGCGGGCAGCGTCGATCTGCAACCCACTTGCCAGCCGCGCCTCGAACCCGAGATCGTGTTCGGCCTCGCGACCACGCCGCCCGACGGCGCATCGCTCGAACAGCTCTTCGCGTGCCTGGACTGGCTTGCGCCCGGCTTTGAGGTCGTGCAGTCGCATCGGCCCGACTGGAAGTTCACGGCCGTCGAGACGATCGCCGACGGCGCGCTGCACGCACGCCTCCTGGTCGGTGGCCGGACCGCGGTCCGCACGCTGGCCGGGTCCGGGCAGGAACTCGACGACCGGCTGGGCGCGACCCGGCTGCGCCTGTATCGCGGCGATGTCCTGATCGACGAGGGTAGCGGCGTCAACGTGCTGGACGGTCCCCTACACGCGCTCCATCACTTCGTGCGGGAACTCGAGCGCTGCCCCGGTGCGCCTCGCCTGCAGCCGGGCGACGTGGTCACCACCGGCACGTGGACCGACGCCTGGCCCATCGCAGTCGGCCAGACCTGGCGGTCCGCGTGCGATGCGCCTTTCCTGCCGTTGCAGGTGACGTTGACCGGCACTTCTCAACGGGCTCAGGGTTTATCCGACTCAAGCTGATCGAATCCGTGCCGATAACGAGGACGCACAGGGCGTTCGCGTCCGCTGCTTCAATCGAGAGCCTGATGCCAGAAGCCGCCACGACCACGCCTCACGAACGGGAACGTCTCGCCCGCCTGCACGCTCTGCGCGTCCTCGACACCGAGCCCGAGGAGATCTTTGACTCGATCGTGCGCGCGGCCGCCGAGCTCTGCGAAGTACCGATCGCGACGATCAGCCTGCTCGACACGGACCGGCAGTGGTTCAAGGCGTCGATCGGCATCGACTTTAGCGAGACGCCGCGCGAAGAGGCGATGTCGGAACACGTGGTTCGTGCGGGTCGTGCGATGGTGGTCCCCGACATGACCGCCGACCCGCGCTGTGCCGCCAACCCCCTCGTCACCAGCGAGGCCGGACTGCGCTTCTACGCGGCCGCCCCGATCACGCTGTCGGACGGCTTCACGATCGGGGCGCTGTGCGTGCTCGACCGGCTTCCCCGCACGCTTGCCGATCATCAGGTCCGCACGCTCTGTCATCTGGCCGTGACCGCCGCGAGAGCCTTCGAGTCCCACGAGCGAGCTTCACACGCGCTGCTGCGGGCCGACGAGATCAGCGATCGCATCACCGACCTCTACCGGTCCAGCCCGGTCCCGCTGTTCTCGATGAACGGCGAAGGGCGGCTGATGATGGTCAGCGATGCGTGGACCACCGAGACCGGCTTTTCCCGCGAGGAGATCGAGGGACGGCACGTCACCGATTTCCTGACACCGCGGTCGCGCGTATTCGCGCTCGAGATCGGCATCCCCACCTTTCTCAAGGACGGGCGAACGCACCGACACGAGTACCAGATGATCTGCAAGGACGGCTCCCTGATCGACGTCTCGGTGTCGCAGGTCCTGCAGCGCGACGCACTGGGCAACCCACAGCGCTCGCTGGGTGTCTTCGAGAACATCACGCCGCAGCGTGCCGCCGAACGGGCGTTGCGCGACGAGCAGGAGCGCATGGCGCGCATCCTCGAAGGCACCAACGCGGGCACCTGGGAACTCAACATCCAGACCGGCGAGACGTGCTACAACGCGCGCTGTGCCGAGATGATCGGCTACACGCTGGCCGAGTTGGGTACGACCCACATCGGGGACTGGATGTCCCGCATGCATCCAGAAGACGTGCCACGCGCGAAGGCGCTAGCCGAAGCGCACTACGAAGGCCGCGTCGACTACTACGACTTCGAAGGGCGCATCCGTCATCGCGACGGCCGCTGGATCTGGGTCAAGGATCGCGGCCGTGTCTCGGCGCGCAGTCCTGACGGCAAGCCGTTGTGGATGCACGGCACCCACGCCGATATCACCACGCGCAAGCAGTTCGAGGGCGAGCTCGCCCGCAGTCGCGAGCTGCTGCAGGTGACGCTCGAATCGATCGGCGACGCGGTCATCACGACCGACACGCATGGCTGCGTCCAGTGGATGAACCGGGTCGCGGAACGCATGACCGGCTGGGTCAAGGACGAGGTCATGGGACGACAGATCGACCGCGTCTTCGTCGTGATCGACGACGAGACGCGGATGCCGACGCGCAATCCCGTCGCACGTTGTCTCGCCACCAGCCAGATCATCGGTGGCTCCGGCAACACCACGCTGATCTCGCGCACCGGGGACGAGTTCGGCGTCGAAGACTCGGCCTCTCCGATCCGCGAGGCGAACGGTCAGGTGCTGGGTGCGGTGCTGGTGTTCCGCGACGTGTCGGAGCAGCGTCGCCTCAACAACGAAATGAGCCACCGCGCGCGACACGACCTGTTGACGGGCCTGTTCAACCGCGCCGAATTCGAGACACGCCTCGCGGTGGTCCTCGACGGGGCCGGCAGCGAGGTGGCCGGACACGTGATGCTGTACGTCGACCTCGACCAGTTCAAGCTGGTCAATGACGCCTGCGGGCACTCGGCCGGCGACCAGTTGCTGCGCGAGGTCAGCGCCATCCTACGCAGTTGCATGCGCGGCCACGACACGCTGGCCCGCCTCGGTGGCGATGAGTTCGGGGTGATCCTCGAGCACTGCGACATGCGCGCCGCGGAACGCGTGGCCCAGAAGATCTGCGACGAGATGGAGGAGTTCCGCTTCCTCTACGACGACAAGCGCTTCCGCATCGGCACCAGCATCGGCATGGTTCCGATCGATGGTCGCTGGGCGACGCTCAAGGCGTTGCTGCAGGCCGCCGATGCCGCTTGCTACGCGGCCAAGGAGGGTGGACGCAATCGCGTGCACGCCTGGTTCGACTCGGACCAGGCGCTGAAGGTGCGCGACGGCGACATGCAGTGGGTCAGCCGTCTCGAAGTGACGCTCGACGAGGATCGCTTCGAACTCTTCGGCCAGCGCATCGAGTCGATCGGCGGCGACGACGACGAGCGACTCCACTTCGAAGTGCTGCTGCGCATGCGCGAAGCCGACGGCACGCTGGTCCTGCCGGGGGCTTTCCTGCCGGCGGCAGAGCGCTTCCATCTGGCGACGCGCCTCGATCGCTGGGTGGTGCGGCACGCCTTCGACGCGATGCGGCAGGCCGCGCGCCAGCGGGTCGACATCGGCATGATGTCGATCAACCTGTCGGGCCAGTCGCTGGGCGATCGCGCGTTCCATCGCGACATCGGCGAGATGGTCCGTCGCGCCCCCTTCGACATCGGCCGCATCTGCTTCGAGATCACCGAGACCGCCGCGATCACGCAGATGTCGGACGCCCGCTCCTTCATCGACGACATGCGGTCACTCGGCGTGAAGATCGCGCTCGACGACTTCGGCGTGGGAGCCTCGTCGTTCGGTTACCTCAAGTCGCTACCGGTCGACTATCTCAAGATCGATGGACACTTCATCACCAACCTGCTCGAGGACAAACTCGACAACGCGGCTGTGCGCTGCTTCTGCGAAGTGGCGCGGGTCGTGGGCGTGAAGACCATCGCCGAGTTCGTCGAGAACGATGCCGTGCGCCAGGAGCTGCGCCGGATCGGGGTCGACATGGCGCAGGGTTACCTGATCCACCGTCCCGAGCCGCTGACCCGGCTGCTCAGGGTCGCAGAGCCGGCCGTGGGACTGTGGCTGGTCGGCTGAACCGACCTCACTTCGCCTTCTCGTGCTCGGCCAAGCCGACCGCCTTGAGGTCGTAGGTCGGATAGAACGCGGTGCGATACGGTCTGCAGGCCGTGTCCTCGAGCACGCAGTTGATCTCGCGGAGGCGACCCGCCGGCAGGCGCCGCACGATGATCTGCCCGATGCCCATGACGACGTTCCAGCTCACGACCTCGATGCCTTCGGGCGGGAAGGCCTTGTAGAAGTTCTGCCTCGCGAGCTGCGCGTTGAGCTCGCTCAGCGGGCGCGACTGGTCGTGCCTGAGGAACACCGTCAGCAGGATCGCGTTGTCGGGCGTCGCGGACGTCGTGCCTGCGGCGGGGGCGGCGGTGGTCTGCGCATGGCCGACCTGACTGACGAGCGCGAGCGTGGCTGCGATCACGGACAGGGCCGGCGCCTTTCACCGGGCGACGCGAGACGAAGGCTTCATGAGGGTTTCCTTGGCGAGTTGCGAGAATCAACGGAACAGCGGCGGCGGGAAGCCGCGGCCGGTCATGCGGGAGGCGGGCTAGATGCCGATCCAGGGATCGACCTTGCGGCCGTCCGAGTCGGTGAACTCGGCGAAGACGATGAACAGGAAGTCGATCACCATCCAGATGCCGAGGCCGCCCAGCGTGAACAGCTGGACGACCGCGTTGCCGGTCTTGCCGGCATAGAAGCGATGCGCGCCGAAGATGCCGAACAACAGGCAGAGGACCGCTATCAGCAGGCCGTTCTTCGGGCTCACGACGGGTACGGCGTCGATTGGGATGTCGGTCATGGTCGGCGGATCTGCAGAAGTGGGTACGGCCGAAATCCAACGCCTCTGACCACCTGAACCGCACCCTGCTTCTGCTGGATGGGCGCGTCCGACTACATCGCCCCATGCAACGGATTCGCGATGCGATAGACAGCGCCGTGCGAGTCCGCATCGATCGCGGTTGCATGGAGGGACTTCTCGTCCGCGTCGAGCCCGAGGCTGATGTGGTGGGCGCCGGGCAGATCGATGCACGCCACCAGCGAGCCGTCGCTTCCGATCACGACGAGGCCTGCGCCGTCGTACAGCGCGACGAAGAGACGACCCTCGCGATCGATGCGGATGCCATCGGGCTTGAGACCAGCCCCGCGATGTCCCGTGAGCTTCGCGACGTTGACGACCACGGCGCGGTCGCCGAGAGATCCATCGACGGCGATGGCGTAGCGGAGGATGTTGTCGGTCTTCGATTCGCCGACGAACAGCGCAAGTCCGTCGGGCGATACGGCGACGCCGTTGGCGAAGTCGATGCCCGACGCCACCGTGCGGAAGCAGCCGCCCTTGATGCGGTGGTAGACCTTGCCGTCGACCACGCGCAACAGATCGGGCGTGGCGTAGTCGACGAAGTAGAGCGTGTCGTCGACCAGGATCGTGCCCCAGGCCGGTGGCTACCGCGACCGGCTCGGCGGCGCGGGCCGGCAGGGCAGAGCGAGGCTGAGCGTGACGACACGTGCGAGGAGAACGCGGCTCATCGCTGCTTGCGCGCGTCGGCCACCTTCGCCGGCATGACCAGGCCCTGCTTGTTGCCGAAGTGACCGATGACGTAGTTGGACAGCGACGCGATCCCGCTGTCGGTGTAGGCCGCCGCGTACGCGGGCATGTAGACGTCGGTGCCGACGATGGGCATCTTCGCGCCGTGCAGGATGGTCTGCGTGACGTTGGCGCCTTCGGAATCGTTGACGCCGCGCGTCCCCAGCAGGCCCGCACTTGCGATCTGCTGGCCGAGGCCGTTCCATCGGTGTCCGCACAGCGTCCCGAACCGACGATGAACCGGCGGACCCGGGGAACGAGTTCCCGGTCGTAGAGATACGAGTTTGGAAGTCGTCAGCGGCCCGAGCGCGAGCAGCTCGCTCCCCGCTCGACGCGCCAGTGCGCTTCGGCGCGAGCCTCCTGATCGTGGAGCCGGGGGGCTTGCCGGGACGGAACACGACGCGAGGCCAGCCGTGGCATGCACGAAGGGATCGCCGTAGACATTCATTGACTCGTCCGCGGCCGACGTCGCGCAGGCTATCGCGAGCATGACGGCGACGATGCGATGCGTCACCGTTCCCACGGCTTCATGACCTTCTGGACCGGATGCGTCACCGTGGCCTGCACGGAGGGATCCAGCAGCCCCCGGCGCTTCAGATGACGGATCGCCGACTGTACGGCCGACTTCGACAGTCCGGTTCGCGTCGCGATGGTCTGGAGGCTTTGCGCCACGTGCGGGCGACGCCCGTCCGAGGTCTGGCCCAGCAGATACAGGTAGACCAGGAACGCGCTCGGTCTCCGATCGTGACCGACCAGATCCGGCAGCAGGGTGTCGAGCACGTACGGATCGAGAAAGATGCGACGCATGATTCGATACTATATCAACGGTTGATATAGAGGCACTTCCGGTGCTCGGATAATGACGGCCGGGTCGTC
The DNA here is from genome assembly GCA_025356395.1 of Betaproteobacteria bacterium. GTDB lineage: Bacteria > Pseudomonadota > Gammaproteobacteria > Burkholderiales > Burkholderiaceae_D > CAHJXF01. The sequence continues at coordinate 91,609 of JANXTA010000005.1, read as the reverse complement.
GTCGACGGTCCGTCGACCCTGGAGGCCGCATGCTCACCCACATCGAGCTCGTCGGCGTTCCCATCCTCGACCAGTTGCACGCCCTGCAGTCCTACACCGAGAAGCTGGGTTGCGCGATCGCGACCGACCAGGCCTTCGATGACAAGCAGCGGTGGATCGAACTGCGCCTCGGCGACGCGACTGGTGCTGTTCACGCCCAAACGCCACGCGGACCGCGTCGGGACTTTCTTCAACGGGTCGCTGGCCTGCGACAACGCCGAGGCCACCTGGCGTCAGCTGAGCGCGAAAGGGGTCGAGTTCGTCGAGCCGCCGACTGTGTAGCCGTGGGGCAGTTTCGCCAAGTTCGTCGACAGCGAGGGCAACTCGTTCGTCCTGTCGTCCTATGAAAGTCGCGCGAGCGCCTTCCTGACGAGGGGCGCCAGCTCGCCGACCAGCCCGCGGCGGAACAGCAGGACGCAGCTCATGAAGACGAGCCCCACGACCACCGTCGACCACGAGCCGGCCGAGGCCAGCAGAGTCTGCAGCACGACGACGATCGTCGCGCCGACGACCGGCCCGAGCACGGTGCCGACACCGCCCAGCAGCGTCATCAGCACGACCTCGCCCGAACCGTGCCAATGGATGTCGGCGAGCGACGCGAGCTGGAAGACCACGGCCTTCGTCGACCCGGCAAGGCCCGACAGCGCGGCCGACAGGACGAACACCAGCAGCTTGTAGCGATTGACGTCATAGCCGAGCGAGATGGCACGCGGCTCGTTCTCGCGGATCGCCTGCAGCACGTTGCCGAACGGCGAATGGATGGTGCGATCGACGAGTGCGAAGCCGGCTACGAACACGGCCAGTACGACGTAGTACATCGCCGTGTCGCTCGACAGGTCGAGGACGCCGAACAGCACGCCGCGCGGCACGTTCTGGATGCCGTCCTCGCCACCGGTCAGCGGCATCTGGATGGCCACGAAGTAGAGCAGCTGCGCGAGCGCCAGCGTGACCATCGCGAAGTAGATGCCCTGGCGACGGGTCGCGATGCTGCCGAAAACGAAGCCGATCACCGTCGACACGGCGACGCCGATCAGGATGCCGGTCGCCGGGCCATATCCGAGCACCTTGCAGACATGCGCGGTCGCGTACGCGGCGCTGCCGAAAAAGGCCGCGTGCCCGAACGACAGCAGGCCCGCGTAGCCGAGCAGCAGATTGAACGCGCAGGCGAACAGCGCCAGGCACAGGATCTTCATCAGGAAGACCAGATAGATCGCGTGCTGGAAGGGCATCAGCAGCGCGATCGCCAGCAGCACCAAGTACACCAGGGTCATCGCGCGCGGGGCGATGCGCCGCGTCGCCAGGGTGGTCGGAATGGCTCCCGATAGCGACGGCGGGATCATCGTCAGGCCTCCTTTCCGAAAAGTCCGGCCGGCTTGATCATCAGGACGATCGCCATGATCACGAAGATGACGACGGCCGAGGCTTCCGGATACACGACCTTGCTCAGTCCTTCGACGAGCCCGAGGCCGAGGCCGGTCAGGATCGAGCCGCCGATCGAGCCCATGCCGCCGATCACCACCACTGCGAAGACTACGATGATCAGGTTCGAGCCCATCAACGGGCTAACCTGGAAGATCGGCGCGGCCAGCACGCCGGCGAAGCCCGCGAGGAACACGCCGTAGCCGTAGGTCAGCGTGATCATCAACGGCACGTTGACACCGAAGGCCTTCAGCAGCTTCGGGTTCTCGGTGCCGGCGCGGAGATACGCGCCGAGCTTGGTCCGCTCGATCGCCCACCACGTGCCGAAGCACACCACCAGCGACGCGACGACGACCCACAGCCGGTACTTCGGCAGCACGATGCCGAGCGCCTCGATCCGGACCGGGCCGGACAGGGCAGCCGGCACGTTGTAGCTCTGGCCCGCGACGCCGTACCAGTGCGTGAAGAGCCCTTCGAGGACCAGGGCGAGGCCGAAGGTGAACAGCAGCCCGTAAAGATGATCGAGCTTGTAGAGGCGACGCAGCATCGTGCGTTCGATGACCACGCTGAACGCAGCGACGACCAGCGGCGCGACGAGCAACGCGACCCAGTAGTTGACCGCGAACCCGGGCATGCCGACGAGGGAGCCAAGTACGGGCCCGATCTGCGTCAGGCCGATCCACGCGACGAACGCGCCGAGCATGTACAGCGCGCCGTGTGCGAAGTTGATGATGTTGAGCAGGCCGAAGATGATCGCGAGCCCGAGGCTCAGCAATGCGTAGAAGGAGCCGTTGATCAGTCCGATCAGCAGTTGCGCCACCATCGACTGCAGGCTCATGGACAGGAGCGCGTTCACCTAGACCCCCAGCAGTTCATCAAGCACGGCCTTCTGGTTTTCCAGTTCGGAGCGGTCCACGGTCGCCACGATGCGTCCGTGTTCGATCACGCAATGCCGATCCGCGAGCGGTGCGGCGAAGCGGAAGTTCTGCTCGACCAGCACGACGGTATAGCCGCGCGTTTTCAGCTTCAGGATCACCTCGCCGAGCTTCTGGACGATCACCGGCGCGAGCCCTTCGGTGATCTCGTCGAGCAGCAGGAGGCGCGCGCCGGTCCGCAGGATGCGGGCGAGCGCAAGCATCTGCTGCTCGCCGCCCGACAGCCGCGTACCCGGGCTCTTCGCGCGTTCCTTGAGGTTCGGGAACATGTCGTAGATCTCGGCCAGCGACATGCCGGTACCGCCCACCGAAGGCAGCAGCGTGAGATTCTCTTCGGCACTCAACCCGGAGAAGATGCCGCGCTCCTCGGGGCAGTAGCCGATGCCGAGATGGGCGATGCGGTGGTCTGCCATTCCCAGCGTCTCGTGGCCGTTGACGACGATCGAGCCGGTGCGGCGGTCGGTCATCCCCAGGATCGCCTTCAACGTCGTCGTGCGCCCCGCGCCGTTGCGGCCGAGCAGCGTGACGACCTCGCCTTCAGGGACCTCGAAGTCGATGCCGTGGAGGATGTGCGACTCGCCGTACCACGCGTGCAGGTCGCGAACGGTCAGCACGGACTTGCCGCTCGACGATGGCGGCCGCCCAGCGAGCCTCTGATCCCATCGACGCGCGTCATGTCAGGTCCGTTCCTCGATCAGTTCGCGCAACTTGAATCGCATGATCTTTCCAGAACCGGTACGCGGGATCGCGTCGACCCGATGCACCGCATGCGGCACCTTGTACGACGACAGCAAGGTCTCGCAGTGCTTGATCAGCGCCGCGGGATCGCAGACCGCCCCCTCGCGCGCCATCACGAAGACGATCGGGACTTCGCCGAGATGCTCGTGGGGGATGCCGAGGACCGCGCAGTCGAGCACGTCGACATACGCGAGCACCGCCTCCTCGACCTCGCCCGGCGCAATGTTCTGGCCGCCACGGATGATCAGTTCCTTGAGACGGCCGGTGATCGTCAGGAAGCCGTTGTGGTCGCTACGCGCGAGGTCGCCGGTGTGGTACCAGCCGTCGCGCAACGCGGCCGCGGTCTCGGTCGGCTTGTCCAGGTAGCCCTGCATCACGTTCGGGCCGCGCACGATCAGCTCGCCCTCGTGGGTGGCCGGTACGTCACGACCTTCGGCGTCGACGATGCGTACCGCGAGGCCGGTCAGCGGCAGTCCGCACGAGCCCATCACGCGACCGTCGCCGGGCCAGTTCATCGTCACCATCGTCGCGGTCTCGGTGATGCCGTAGCCGTCGAGCAGCTCGATGTCGAAGCGCTCCTCGAACTCGCGATTGAGCGCCGACGGCAGGATGGAGCCGGCCGACAGGAAGCGGCGAACGCCCGGGAAGGTGCTGCCTTCCCACGTGCGTGCGCCTTCGAGCAGGTAGTGGAACATCGTCGGCACGCCTGGCATCATCGTGAAGCGCCCGCTCTGCAGCTTCGTCAGTACCTCATGCGTCGAGTAGCGTTCGAGCAGATGTTCCGTGGCACCGATCGCGATGATGCTGAGCACGCTCAGGTTGAGCGCATACGAGTGGAACAGCGGCAGCGGCGACAGGACCACGTCGTCCTCGCGCAGACCCGCCACCAGCGCCCAGCAGGCAGCGGTCACCCACAGCATGCTGCGCTGCGTGAGCATCACGCCCTTCGCCTTGCCGGTGGTGCCCGATGTGTAGACGATGAAGGCGGTCGCGTCGATGTCGGCGAGGTCGCGCGGCGCGTTGCCGCTGCAGCGTGCGAGCAGGGCGGACAGCGACAGCACATCGGCCGGCGTATCGGCGCTCGTCGCGATCAGCGTCGAGAGTCGGGGCAGCGCGTCGCGCAGGCGCGACGCCATCGGCAGGTGGTGCTCGCTGACGATCAGCACCGTGCACGCCGCATCCTCGAGCCGATAGAGGATCTCGGCCTCGGTCGCGTCGTGGCTGATCGGCACGGCGATGCCGCCCGACCGAACGATCGCGACGCAGGCGACGACCCAGTCCACCGAGTTCGGCAGCAGGATCGCGATGCGGCTGCCGGTCTCGAACGCTCCTGCCTGCAGATAGCCCGCGAGTCGCGCGGTGCGTGCCTCGAGCTCGGCATAGGTCACCGAGCCCTTCGCATCCTCGAAGGCGATCTTGGTGCCGCGTTCGCTCGCGTGGCGGCGCAGCAGAACGCCGAGCGGCGCGATCAGGTCGGTACGGATCATGGCGTTCTCCTCGCGCGTCAGACCATGCTGAAGCCGCCGTTGACGCTGATTACCTGGCCGGTGACCCACGACGCGAGGTCGGACGCGAGGAAGGTCACGAACGGCGCGATGTCGCCGGCCTCGCCGATGCGCTTGATCGCGTAGCTCCGCAGGATCTTGTCGAGGTTCTCCTCCAGCCACGCCGCGTCCGAGTGCGAGGTCTTCATCAGGCCGAGCGCGAGGACGTTGGCCGTCACGTTCGCGCGTCCCAGCTCCCTGGCGAGCGACTTAGTCAGCGCGACGACGCCGCCGCGCGAAGCCGCCGTGATCGCGAGGCCGTTCTCGCCGACCCGCGCCGAATCGCCCGCGAGGTTAATGATGCGTCCGCCCTTCTGTCTGATCATCAGCGGCGCGACCGCGTGGCAGGTGTGGATCACGCCGTACAGGCCGACGCCGATCTGCAGCGCCCAGTCGGCCGGTGTCGTGTCGACGAAACGTTCCTTCAGCACCAGCCCCGCGTTGTTGACCAGGATGTCGATACGCCCGAACTCCGCCACGGCACGGTCGACCATCGCCTTCACCTCCTCGTAGACGGCGACGTTGGCCTTGCACGCCATCGCCTTGCCGCCCGCAGCGCGGATCTGCTGCGCGACCGCTTCGGCCTCGGTCGGTGAACTGTTGTAGTTGACGACGACCATCGCGCCTTCGGCCGCCAGGCCGAGCGCGATCGCGCGTCCCACGTCGCGGGCGCCGCCGGTGACCAGCGCGACCTTGCCGTCCAGTCCTGTCCTCATGTTTCCTCTTGTGTGGGTTGGGTGCAGCGGCGGATCAGCTGGAACAGCCGCTCCGGCGTCACGGGTAGTTCGTCGATGTCGATGCCGAGTGGCGACAGCGCGTCGGCGACGGCGTTGGCGAGGGCGGCCGGCGCGCCGATGGTCCCGCCTTCGCCCATGCCGCGAAAGCCGCCGAGCGTGTGCGGCGCCTCGGTCTTCAGATGGACGATCTCGAGGTTGGGGACTTCGGGCGCCGACGGGATCAGGTAGTCGGCGAGGCTCGCGGTCAGCAATTGGCCGTCCACGTCGTAGACCACCTCCTCGAACAGCGCGGCGCCGATGCCCTGCGCCAGCGCGCCGCGCGTCTGTCCCTCGACGATCAGCGGATTGATGATGCGGCCCGCGTCCTCGGCGATCACGTAGCGCTGGATATGGATGCCGTAGGTCTTCGGGTCGATCTCGACCTGGACCATGTGCGTCGCCGAACTGGCGGTGCCGTTGATCGGGTCGTAGACCTTGGTCACCACCAGCTCCTCGCGCATCTCGGGCGGCACGCGGCCCATCTGCGAATAGAGCGCATGCGCGAGAGCCTTGAAGCTCAGCGTCCTACCTTCGGCGCGCGAGCGGAACGTGCTCTTCACAACGTCGATCAGTGACGCGTCGACATCGAGTAGGTAGGCCGCGAGTCGCAGCAGCCGCGTCTTCAGCTCGCGCGCCGCGAGGATTCCCGCGCCGCTGCTGATCACTGCTGTGCGGCTCGCGTAGCTGCCGGTGCCGTGCGGTACGGCACCGCTGTCGCCGGTGACGATGCGGATGTCCTCGAAGCGCGCGCCGAGCTCGTCGGCCACGACCTGGGCCAGCGTGGTTTCGTGTCCCTGGCCATGCGATGCGCAGCCGAAGCTCGCGGTCACCGAGCCGGTCGAGTCGAGCCGCATCACGCAGGTATCGGTACCGGTGTTGATCGGCATGCCGGGTGATGCCGAGATGCGCGAGCCGATGCCCGACAGCTCCGCATAGCTTGCGACGCCGATGCCGATCCAGCGGCCCTCGGCACGCGCGCTGTCCTGCGCCTTCCGCGCGGCCGGATAGTCGAAGCGGTCGTGTGCGGCTTCGAGTCCTTCAAGGAAGCCCGAGCGGTCCCAGACGATGCCCGACGGGGTCTTGTAGGGAAACTCTTCGGGCCTGACGAGATTGCGCCGACGCATCTCGACCGGATCGAGGCCGAGCCTGCGCGCGGCCATGTCGATCAGGCGTTCCATCACGAAGGTCGAGGTCGGTCGACCGACGCCGCGATACGGACCGGTCGGCGCCTTCGGCGTGGTGACGCCGCGCACCCGGCCGCGATAGCAGGGCACGCGATACGGACCGGGCAGGAAGCTCACGACCTGCACCGGCTCGATGCCCGCAGTCCACGGAAAGATCGAGTAGGCGCCGACATCGCTGAGCACGTCGGCGCGCAGTCCCACGATGTGGCCATCGACATCGACCGCGATCTCGGCATCGACGCGTTCGTCGAAGGCCTGGCTGGTCGACACGAGATCTTCGAGCCGGTCGCCGGTCCACTTGATGCTCTTGCCCATCTTGCGGGCGAGCGCGCAGACCAGCATCTCTTCCTGGTACAGCGAGGTCTTGCCGCCGAAGCCGCCACCGACGTCGGGCGCGATCACGGTCAGCCGGTTGCCCGGCAGGTCGAGCAGCTCGGCGAGCGCGTCGCGGATGATGCCTGGCACCTGCGTCGACGCGTACAGCGTCAGCGCGTCGCGACCCACGTCGATCTCCGCGAAGTAGCAGCGGTTCTCCATCGCGACGGAGGTCTTGCGATGGAAGCGGAAGCGCCCGCCGACCGTGACCTGCGCGAACTCGAAGGCCGCGTCCACCTCGCCGCGCACGAACGCGCGCTGCACGAGGACGTTGCTGATCAGGTGGGCATGCAGCAGCGGCGCGCCGGGTTCGGCGGCGTATTCGGGATCGGTCGCGGCCGGCAGCGGCTCGTAGTCGATCTCGACCAGCTCGAGCGCGTCCTCGGCGATGTAGCGGCTGTCGGCGACAATCGCAACGACCGGTTCGCCAACGTAGCGCACGACGCCGTTCGCCAGCGCATGGATCGGCGTCGACTGGTAGTCGGCCATGCGCGAGGTCGCGATGGCGGGCTTGACGAGACCGACGAGATCGGCCGCGACGAACACGCCGCGCACGCCCTTCAGCGCGCGCGCCGCATCGAGGTCGAAGCTCCTGATGCGCGCATGCGCCTGGTCGCTGCGACGGATCGCGACGTGCAGCGCGTGGCCGGCCGGACGATCGTCGACGTAGCGACCGAGCCCGACCAGCAGGCGCGCGTCCTCGACGCGCCGCACCGGCTGGCCGACCAGCTTGCGGTCGGTCGCGGCCGGATGATCCGGCGCCTCGACCGCGATCGGATCGGCTTCAGTCGTAGGCATCCTGGCCCTTGCGCAGCGACGCCCATTGATCGGCGTCGTGGCCGAACAGCACCTGCGCGCCACCGGCCGCGATGCGACGCACTTCCTCCATCGAGCGCGTGGACTGTTCGGCGTCCCAGGTGTTGCGCGGATTCAGTTCGCGGTCGAGGTTGGCCTGCAGAGGCACCGCATCCGACGCGAGCAGGAAGGCGCCGCTCCGGTCCAGCGACACGAGCGCGGCCGTCATGCCGACCGTGTGGCCGGGCAGCGGCATCAGCACGATGCGGCCGTCGTCGTAGAGGTCGCGCTCGGCATCGATCGCCTCGATCGGCATCGGCTGCTGCCAGTCGATCGGCAGGTAGCCTTTCTGCACACCGTCGGCCGCGGAAGCCGCGTCGAGTTCCTTGCGATGGCAGATCACCGTCGCGCGCTTGAAGAACTCGTTGCATCCGCAATGGTCGGAATGGAAGTGTGAGTTGACGACGACGTCGATGTCGAGCGGCGTCAGGCCGACCAGTTCGAGTTGAGTGATCAGGTTCTCGTCGGGCTGCGAGATCGGGTTCATCGCCTTGGCCATCGCGCCCCAGCGCGCCCCGGCATCGGTCGTCGTCGTCGGATGGCAGCCGGTGTCGAACAGTACATTGCCTTCCGCATGCCGCAGCAGGTAGCAGGACACCGGCAGGTCGATGGTCTCGGCGCGGTCGGCGTCGGGCAGGTAGACGCTTTTCCGCATCCGCAATCGGCCCCCGCTGAGGACATGCATCTTCATCTCAGGGCTCCGCGATCGCGGCGGCGTCGTGCATCGCATTGCGTGTCGCGACGCAACTGCGGACCGCGTTGACGATGCCCTGGTAGCCGGTACAGCGACAGAGGTTGCCGGCCAGCGCGTCGCGGATCTGTTCCTCGGTTGCGAGCGGCTGCTTCTCGAGCACGTCGACGCAGGTCATCAGCATGCCCGGCGTGCAGAAGCCGCACTGCAGCCCGTGATGTTCGCGGAACGCTTCCTGCAGCGGGCTGAGCGAGTCGATCGTGCCCAGGCTTTCGACGGTCTTGACGTCGAGCCCGTTGGCCTGGATCGCGAGCATCAGGCACGATCGCACGCTGTCGCCTTCGACGAGCACGGTGCACGAACCGCACACGCCGTGCTCGCAGCCGACGTGCGTGCCGGTCAGGCCGAGCGTGGTGCGCAGTAAGTCGGACAGCAGCATCCGCGGTTCGACGACACACTCGTGCACCTGGCCGTTGACGATCAGCCAGAGCGGTTTCGGCTGGATCTCGTCGTGGGTCATGCTTTGCCTTTCATTGCACGGCTCCAGGCGGCGGCGAAGACGCGCTCGCACAGCATGGCAGCGAGGTGACGGCGATAGTCGGGCGAGGCCTGCAGGTCCTGGTTCGGGGTCAGCCCGTCGCAGGCCACGGCGATCGCGGCCTTCATCACCGCGTCGTCGTCGAGAGCCCGCCCGATCAGGACCGCTTCGGCTTCGGGGCGGCGGATCGGGGTGTCGGCCACGCCCATCATCGCGATGCGCGCCTCGTCGATGCGGCCGTCGGTGACGTGGAGCAGCACCGCGACGGCGGCGATCGCATAGTCGCCGGCGCGTCGTGCAAACTCCTCGAAAGCCCAGCCGGTCTCCGGCCGCAAGCCGGGTAGTTCGACGCGCACGACGATCTCGTCCTCGGCCAGCGCATGGGTCAGCGAGCCGAGGAAGAAGTCCCCGGCTGCGATACCGCGTTCGCCACGCGGCGAGTGCGCGACGATGTGTGCGTCGAGCAGCATCGCCATCATCGGCAACTCGGCCGCCGGATCGGCGTGCGACAGGCTGCCGCCGATCGTGCCGCGGTTGCGGATGGCGACGTGCGCCACGTGACGCATCGCCTCGCTGACGACCGGGAAGCGCTCGGCGATCAGCGGTGACGTCTCGAGCACGCGATGCCGCGTCAGCGCGCCGATGCAGACGCCGCCATTGGACGTCGCCCGAAGGAAGTCGAGTTCGAGCAGCCGGCCGATGTCGACCAGCAGCCCCGGCCTGACCACGCGGAAGTTGATCATCGGCATCAGGCTCTGTCCGCCGGCGATGACCTTGGCATCGGGATGTCCTGCCAGCAGCGCGACGGCCTCGTCGACGCTGTCGGGGCACGCGTAGTCGAAAGGGGCTGGCTTCATCAGTCGCCCTTGAAGACCGGGTCGCGCTTCTCGGCGAAGGCCGCACGGCCTTCCCGATAGTCGTTGCTGCCGGCGCCGGCCGCGATCAGCGCATCGATCTTGGCGACGTCGATGCCGGCACGATCGAGGCCGATGTCGTCGAGGATCGTCTTCGCGCCGGCGATCGACAGCGGCGCGTTGCACGCGAGCACCTTCGCGAACGCGCGCGCATCGGTCATCGGGTCGCTGGGGCTTGCGCTGGCGGGCTTCGAGAACCAACCCGACTTCACGGGCGCGACCGCGCCCGACACGTGGTCGACGAAGCCGATCCGCATGGCCTCGACCGCATCGAAGCGTTCGCCGCCGAAAAGGATCTTCTTCGCCGTGGAAAGTCCGACCAGCGCGAGCAGCTTGCGGGTTCCGCTGATGCCGTAGACCACCGACAGGCGAGCCGCCGGGATGCCGAATTTCGCGGTTGCCGCGGCATAGCGGAAGTCGCAGGACATCGCGAGGTGCGCGCCGCCGCCGAGGCAGTAGCCCTTGATGACCGCGATCGTCGGCTTCGTGCAGTGCGTGATCGCGTCGCAGCAGGCATCGACCGCGACCTCGTAGGCCGTGGCCTGTTCGACATCGTCGCGGACGATGGCAAATTCGGAGATGTCCGCGCCGGCGCAGAAGTCGTCGCCGGTCCCCGTGACGAGGATGGTCCGCACGACCGGGTCGCGTTCGAGCGAGGCGACCACGCTCGGCATCGCGCGCCACATCGCGAAGGTCATCGCATTGCGCTGCCGGGGACGGTTGAAGGTCACGACCGCGATCTGGTCGGCGATCCAGACCTTGATGTACTTGGACAGCAGGACGTCGACGACACCCGGGTCGGTCGAGGGTGTGCCGAGCGGTGCCACGGGAATGCTTGCTTTTACAACGATCGGCTTCGGCGCAGAAGACTCGCTCGTCGGCGATCCGTTCGCCGCGAGCCGCTCGATCTCGGCGGTGAACTTTTCGAAGAACTCGTCCGCGGACTTGCGGGCGGTGACGTCGATCAGTCGCGCGCCGAGCTGCGCCAGCTTGCCGCCGACGTTGGCCTTGACGCCGTACTTCAGGAGTGTGACGCGTTCTTCGAGCGCTTCGAGCGCGACGGCGATGTCAGCTTTTGCGAAGCCGGCCATGCCGCCCTGGCCTTCGCCCACCAGCGTGTAGCGCTGCGGCGCGACGATGTCGATCAGCGTCACCTTGCCGGCAAAGCGGGCCTTGATCGGTCCGACCTTCGACACGACCGTCGCTGCGAATTCGGTCTCGGACGTCTTGTCCAAGGCCTCGCAGCCGGGGATGCAGGCCTTTAGCACGGCCGGATCGTTGAGCGCGTCCCAGACCTGTTGCCGGGTCGCTTTGAGGCGGGCCTGCCCCGACATCTCCATGAGCGTTCCTAAGCCGCCGCTTCGGCCTGCATCAGCGGTTCGAGGACCGAGCGCACGGCAGGGGGAATCGGGACGGGTTGATTGGTGGCGCGGTCGACGTAGACGTGCACGAACTTGCCGACCGCCGACGCGAGGTCCGCCTCGTTGCGGAAGAGGGCGATCTCGTAACGCACGCTGCTGTTGCCCAGGTGCGTGACGCGCATGCCGACGTCGATCCGGTCCGGGAAGCCGAGCAAGGTGAAATAGCGGCACTGGTTCTCGAGCACGAGTCCGATCGACGCGCTGTTGGCGATGTCGAGCACGCCGCATTCGATCAGGTGCTGGTTCACGGCCGTGTCGAAGAACGAGTAGTACACGACGTTGTTGACGTGTCCGTACGAATCGTTGTCGCCCCAGCGCGTCGAGATCGACGAGAAGCGGGGATATAGCGCGCGGCGGGTGGCGACCTGGCGTTCGGTCATCGGGGCTTTTCTTGAGAAGGAAAGGAGGGTAACTTGCACTATTAGACTATATGCCAACATCGATGACAAGGTCAGTGACGAGCCTCGTTTGCCCATGCCCACCGTGCCGCTGAGGAAGCCCGTCGAAGAGGTCCCCGTGCGTCGCAAGGCGATGCCGCGACCGACGGCCGCGACGCCGCCCGCCACGGCCCGCAAGCCGAAGATTCGGCGCATCGAGGAGCGCAACTGTTCGGTCGGTCGCACCATCGACGTGATCGGCGACGGGTGGAGTTTCATGATCCTGCGCGAGTGCTACTTCGGCGTGCGGCGCTTCGAGAAATTCCACGAGATGCTGCACCTGCCGCGCAACACGCTGACCGCGCGCCTGCGCCAGCTCGTCAGCCAGGGCGTCCTGCGTCGCGCCGCGTACACGGAGCGGCCCCTGCGCTACGAATATCGGCTGACCAAGATCGGCATCGCGCTCTACCCGGTGATGCTCGCGCTGATGAGCTTCGGCGACCGCTGGCTGAAGGGCGACAGCCGCAAGCCTCTGCAACTGATCCACGCGAAGTGCGGCAAGCCGTGCACGGCGGTCGTCGGTTGTTCGCACTGTCGCGTCGAAATCCTCGCCAGCCGCACCAGCTACCGTGACGGTCCGGGCACCGGTACGACACTGGTAGCACCGGGTCGTCGCGGGCGGCGCTCGGCCGACCCCACCGCCCTCGAGCGTCGTCGTCCGAGCTCGGTCGCACGGACCCTGCAGGTGATCGGCGATCGCTGGCGCTTCATGATCATTCGCGAGGCCTTCTTCCGGGCGCGGCGCTTCGACGAGTTCGAGGCGAAGCTCGGCATCGCGCCCAACATTCTCAGCGACCGGCTGACGCGCCTGGTCGCGGACGGCGTGTTCAAGCGGGTGCGCTACCAGGTCCAGCCCGAGCGTTTCGAGTACCGCTTCACGGAGATGGGCAAGGACCTGTTCGGTCCGATGATCGCGATGCTGCGCTGGGGTGACGACTGGCTGTCCGGTGCCGAGCCGCCGCTGATCCTGACGCACCATGATTGCGGCAGCGACTTCGACCCCACGATCTATTGCGACCAGTGCAGGGAGCCCCTGGCCGCGACCGACATGCGCTACCAGATGAACTACACGAACCCCATCGCGCCGCCTACTTCCTGACCAGCGGACAGGCGCTTTCCGACAGCGGGCGGAACGCGCTGTCGGCGGGAATCGTCGCGCGCAGCTTGTAGTAGTCCCATGGGTACTTCGAGTCCGACGGCTTCTTGACCTCGTACACGTACATGTCGTGGACCATGCGGCCGTCGGCGCGGATGTGGCCATTGGTCGCGAAGAAGTCGTTGATCGGCAACTCCTTCATCTTCGCCATCACCGTCGCGGCGTCGTCGGTGCCCGCGGCCTTGATCGCGTTCAGGTAGTGGGTCGTCGACGAGTAGTCGCCGGCATCGCCCATGTTCGGCATGCGCTGCATCTTCGCGAAGAAGCGCTTGGCCCACGCGCGGGTCGCGTCGTTGCGGTCCCAGTAGAACGCAGTCGTCAGCACGAGGCCCTGCGCATTTTCGAGCCCGAGCGAGTGCACGTCGGTGATCCACACCAGCAGGCCGGCGACGGTCTGTCCCCCGCTCGAGATGCCGAACTCGCGCGACGACTTGATCGCGTTGACGAACGACGTGCCGGAACCGGCGATCGCGACGACCTTGGCCTTGGAATCCTGCGCGCGCAGCAGGAACGACGAGTGGTCGCTGGTCTCGAGCGGGTACTTCACCGAGCCCAGCACCTTGCCGTTGCGCGCCTTCAGGACCGCGGTTGCATCGCCTTCCAGTGCGGCGCCGAACGCGTAGTCGGCGGTCAGGAAGAACCACGTGTCCAGGCCCTGGTCGAGCAGAGCCTTGCCGGTTCCGTTGGCCAGCGCGTAGGTGTCGTACGCGTAGTGGATGCTGTTCGGCGTGCAGGCGTCGCCCGTTAGTCGCGATGAGCCGGCCCCATTGACGATCGCGATGCGGTTCTTTTCCTTTGCAATGTTGGTCACGCCGAGCGCGATCGCCGAGTTGATCAGCTCGGTGATCATGTCGACCTTCTGCGTGTCGAACCATTCGCGGGCCGTGGCCGATGCGACGTCGGGCTTGTTGAGGTGATCGGCGACGACGACCTCGATCGGGGCGCCGAGGACCTTGCCGCCAAAATCCTCGACCGCCATCTGGACCGCGGTGACGGCGCCCTTGCCGCCCTCGTGCGAGAACTGGCCGGACATGTCGGTCAGCACGCCGATCCTGACGACGCCGTCGGAGATCTTCGTCTGGGCGGAAGCGGGCAGCGTGATGGCGAGTGCGGTGATCAGTGCGGCGATGATCGTCTTTTTCATGGGTCTCCTCCGGCATTGCTGTTGTTAGTCCATTAATGCAAGTCATTACCGCATCGCGTGCGCGGGGTGGGTATCAGGGGTTTCCCGACTTCGCACCAATGGACGGTGTCCGTTGTGCTTGATCCCTCTCGGTGCGCTTCCTCCTTCGGAGGGGGTGGGAGCTGTGTAGTGGGTTAGTCTTCTACGCCGCGACTTCCGGAGAATTCTCATGCACTACCGCCTGCTCGGCCGCACCGGCCTCTACGTCTCCGAGCTCTGCCTCGGCACCATGACCTTCGGAGGCGACGGCTTCTGGAAGGTGATGGGCGAGGTCGGGCAGGACGGCGCGACCGCACTCGTGAAGCAGGCCTTCGACGCCGGCATCAACTTCATCGACACCGCCAACGTCTATTCGCTCGGCATGTCGGAGACGCTGACCGGCGAGGCGATTCGCAGCCTCGGGCTGCCGCGCGACGAGCTCGTCGTCGCCACCAAGGCGACCGGCATCATGGCCGAGGGGTCGCCGAACGGACGCGGCCAGTCGCGCTATCACCTGATGAATGAGGTCGACGCGAGCCTGAAGCGTCTCCAGCTCGATCACATCGACCTCTATCAGCTGCACGGCTTCGATCCGCTGACACCGCTGGAAGAAGTGCTGGCGACGCTCAATGACCTCGTGCGCTCGGGCAAGGTCCGCTACATCGGCCTCTGCAACATGGCCGCGTGGCAGATCATGAAAGCGCTCGCGGTGTCGGATCGTCACGCGTGGGCGCGCTTCGAGAGCGTGCAGGCGTATTACACGATCGCCGGTCGCGATCTCGAACGCGAGGTCCTGCCGCTGGTGCGCGACCAGCAGCTCGGCGTGATGGTGTGGAGTCCTCTGGCCGGTGGCTTACTGAGCGGCAAGTTCAGCGCGGACGGCAAGGGTCCCGAAGGTACCCGTCGCGCCAGCTTCGACTTCCCGGTCGTCGACAAGCCGCGCGCGTTCCGCTGCGTCGATGCGATGCGACCGATCGCGGAACGGCTCGGTGTCTCGGTGGCACGGGTCGCGCTCGCGTGGCTGCTCAGTCGTCGCGAAGTGAGCACGGTCATCGTCGGCGCGAAGACCCCGGAGCAGCTCGCGGACAATCTCGGCGCGACGGATCTCGAACTGTCGCCCGAGGACCTGGCCATGCTCGAAGCCGTCAGTGCCTTGCCTTCGGAATACCCCGGCTGGATGCTGAAGATGCAGGGTCGCTATCGGGCCGAGGCACCGACCAAAGGCTAGGTCTTCTTCGTGCGGCTGGCCCTGCGAACCTCGTGGAAGCGGGCTGGTCGCTTCTCAAGGAAGGCCGTGACGCCTTCGTGAGACTCGTCGGTCTCGTAGAAGAGCTTCAACGACTGCATGCCCATCGCCCCGATGCCGCGGATCGAGTCGGAGTCCGCGTTGAACGACCGCTTGGCGATCGCGATGGCCGTCGGGCTCAGCGCGAGGATCTCGTCGCACCAGCGCTGGACTTCGGCGTCGAGATCGGCGGCCGGCACGCAGGCGTTGATCAGACCCATCTGCAGGGCTTGCAGGGCCGTGTAGCGACGACACAGGAACCAGATCTCGCGGGCCTTCTTCTCGCCGACGACGCGTGACAGCAGGGCGGTGCCGAAGCCGGGGTCGACCGAGCCGACCTTGGGGCCGACCTGGCCGAACTGAGCCGTCTGCGAGGCGATCGCGAGATCGCAGCAGGTCACCAGCACATTGCCGCCGCCGATCGCGTAGCCGTTGACGCGCGCGATGACCGGCTTCGGCACTTCGCGGATCAGGCCCTGCAGTTCCTCGATCGGCAAGCCGATCAGGCCGCGCCCGTCGTAGCCGCCGTCGTGCGCCGACTGGTCGCCGCCGGTGCAGAAGGCCTTTTCACCGGCTCCCGTCAGCACGATCACGCCGATGTCGTCGTCCCACCCGGCGCGATTGAAGGCGGCGATCAGCTCCTCGCAGGTCACGCCGCGGAACGCGTTGTATTTCGCGGGCCGATCGATGGTGATGCGCGCGACGCCGCCTCTCACTGCGTAGTGGATGTCGGTGTAGTCGGCCATCGTCAGAACGTGCCGGCGTAGGCGCCGCCGTCGAGCAGGATGTTCTGGCCGGTGAGGTAGGACGCCTGCGAGCTGCAGACGAACGCGCAGAAGGCACCGAATTCGTCCGCCTGGCCAAAGCGACCCGCGGGGATGCCTCTCCGGCGCTCGTCGTAGACCTGTTCGAACGGCCGGCCCGTGCTATCCGCCGCGGCCTGCGTCGCGGTCCGCAGCCGGTCGGTGTCGAACGCGCCCGGCAGCAGGTTGTTGATCGTCACGTTGCGACCGGCCAGCTTCGGCTGGCGCGCGAGGCCCGCGACGAAGCCCGTGAGGCCGCTGCGCGCGCCGTTCGACAGACCGAGCTCCGCGATCGGCGCCTTCACCGCACCCGAGGTGATGTTGACGATGCGTCCGAAGCCGCGCTCGGCCATCGCGTCGACCGTCGCCTTGATCAGCGCGATCGGTGTCAGCATGTTGGCGTCGACCGCCGCGATCCATTGATCGCGCGACCAGTTGCGGAAGTCGCCGGGCGGCGGTCCGCCGGCGTTGTTGATGAGGATATCGATCTGCGGACAGCCGGCCAGCGCATCGGCGCGTCCCTGCTCGGTCGTGATGTCGCCGACGACGGTGCGCACCACGACTTCCTCGTCGATCTCCCGCAGTTCGGTGGCGGTCAGCTCCAGCGCCTCGGCGTGGCGCGCAGTGATGACGACGTTGACGCCTTCGGCGACCAGTGCCTTCGCACAGGCCTTGCCGAGTCCCTTGCTCGCGGCGCAGACGAGGGCCCACCGGCCCGATAGATGAAAATTCATGGATTCTTGCTCCGTGGATACCGGGAGGCGAAGACTACAGCGGAGTCACGACCGGCTGACCGCCGAAGTAAAGCGTCGCGTTGCGCACGAACAGACCGATCGAATTGGCGATGGCCTCCGGTGACCGGCCGCCGACGTGCGGCGTCAGCACGACGCGCTCCGAGCCGATCAACGATGCGGGGGGTGCGGGCTCGCCCTCGTACACGTCGAGGCCCGCACCGGCGACCGTGCCGTCGTCGAGTGCCTTCGCGAGTGCGGCCGTATCGACCACCGAGCCGCGCGCGACGTTGACCAGGTAGCCCTGCGGCCCGAGCGCCAGCAACGTGGCGGCATCGACGAGATGTCGCGTGCCGGCGCCACCCGGCGTGCAGACCACCACGTAGTCCGCCCAAGCGGCCAGGCCGCCGATCGAGTCGAAGTACCTGAAGCCCGAGTCCGTGATGCGATTGCGGTTGTGATAACCCACCTCGAGCTCGAAGCCGCTCGCACGACGCGCGACTTTCCGCCCGATGCTGCCCAGGCCGACGATGCCCAGCCTCTTGTTCGAGAAGTTCGGCTGCAGCGGCAGGTCGTCGCGCCATGCGCCCAGGCGCGTGACCCGATCGAGCATCGGCACCTCACGGACGACGGCTAGCAGCAATGCGAACACGTGGTCGGCGACGCAGTCGTCGTTGGTTCCGGCGCCGTTGGTCACGACGATGCCACGCTCACGTGCCGCGGCCAGCGGGATGTTCTCGTAGCCGACCCCGAGCGCGCAAACGATCCGCAATGCCGGCAACCGCGCCATCGTCGCTTCGTCGATGCCGACTGCGCCGTTGGTGAGGACGCCCTGGATCTCGTGGGCGTCGCGGTCGAGCGCCGCGGCGAGGGTCGCCGAATCGGCGGCTTCGACGATGTCGAGCGAAG
The DNA here is from genome assembly GCA_025356395.1 of Betaproteobacteria bacterium. GTDB lineage: Bacteria > Pseudomonadota > Gammaproteobacteria > Burkholderiales > Burkholderiaceae_D > CAHJXF01. The sequence continues at coordinate 73,697 of JANXTA010000005.1, read as the reverse complement.
TCTCGATGGTCGATCGACTCGGCTCGTCGAGGACGATCAGGACGAGGAACCGCGGACGCGCACTCGAGGGCATGTACTTCAGTTGAGCTGCGTCACGAATTTCGTCGTCAGGTAGCCGTCGAAGGTCTCGGTCCCGCCCTCGCTGCCATAGCCCGAATCCTTGATGCCGCCGAACGGGGTCTCGGCCAGCGCGAGTCCGATGTGGTTGATAGACACCATCCCGGCCTCGAGTCCGTTGGCGATCGCCGTCGCGTTCTTGGTCGAGCCGGTGAAGGCATACGACGCCAGGCCAAAGGGCAGGCTGTTGGCACGCTTGAGCATTTCTTCGACGGTCTTGAAGCGGACCATGCCGGCCACGGGACCGAAGGGCTCCTCGTTCATCATGCGGCTGTCGTCGGGCAGGTCGGCGAGCACGGTGGGCGAGTAGAAGCTGCCGGCTTCGCCCATCGTCGAGCCACCGGCGAGGATGCTCGCGCCGCGCTGATGCGCGTCTTCGATGATGCCCGAGAACACGGCGATGCGACGCTTCTGCGCGAGCGGTCCCATGCGGTTGGTCGGATCACTGCCGGGGCCGACCTTGATCGCCTTGGTCTTCTCGACGAAGCGCGCGACGAAGCGCTCATAGGCGCCTTCCTGCACGTAGAAGCGGGTCGGCGAGATGCAGACCTGCCCGGCGTTGCGGAACTTGAAGCCGACCAGGATATCGGCCGCGCGCTCGACGTCGGCGTCGTCGCACACGATCACCGGCGCGTGACCGCCAAGTTCCATCGTGCAGCGCTTCATCAGACCGCCGGCCATCGCGGCGAGCTGCTTGCCGACGCCGACCGATCCGGTGAACGAGACCTTGCGCACGATCGGCGAGTTGATCAGGTGCGTCGACACTTCGTGCGGCACGCCCCAGACGATGTTGAGACAGCCGGCAGGCAGGCCCGCATCGTGGAAAAGCCGGGCCAGGGCGACCACGCCGCTCGGCGCATCTTCCGGCCCCTTCAACACGATGGTGCAGCCCGAGCCGAGGGCTGCGACAACCTTGCGGATCGCCTGGTTGAACGGGAAATTCCACGGCGTGAAGGCCGCGCAGACGCCGATCGGCTCGCGCAGCACGAGCTGTCGCACGCCGTCCATCCGCGGCGGGATCACGCGGCCGTAGATGCGACGGCATTCCTCGGCGTGCCACTCGGCGTGCTCGGCGCACATCATCACTTCGCCGACGGCCTCGGCGATCGGCTTGCCCTGGTCGAGCGTCATGTTGGCGCCGATGGACTGGGCCCTTTCACGCGCCAGCTCGGCGACCTTGCGCAGGATCTTGCTGCGATCCGTCGGCGAGGTCTTTTTCCAGGCCTCGAAGGCACGCGCGGCGCTGGTCAGTGCGCGATCGAGGTCCTCGGTCGTCGCGTGCGGCAGCTTGCCGATGACGGTGTCCGTCGCCGGGTCGAACACATCCTGTTCGCGGCGGCCTTCGCCCTTGATGAACTGGCCGTCGATGTAGAGCGAGAGGTCTTCGTACATGGAGTTCCTGGAGTGGGGTTTCGGGATTGGATGATGCCGCAGCGCATGGCGCGTGCCTTCGATGCGAGACCTTCAGGGCTTGAGGATCGCGCGACCGCGCACCCGCCCCGCCTTCAACGCTTCGAGCGTCGCGCTCGCCGCGCTCAGCGGCACGGACGACAGCGGCAGCTTGGGCAGCGCCGCGCTCCGCGCCATCGCCATCAGCTCGCTCATCTCGGCAGGCGAGCCGACATACGAACCGACGATGCGCACCGCCTTCAGCGCGACCATCGCGGGCGAGATCGACGTCGCGCCTCCGAACAACCCGACCGACACCAGCGTCGCGCCCTTCCGCAATGCGCCGAAGCCGAATGCGAAGGTCTCGCCCGCGCCGACGAAGTCGATCGCGGCGGCGACCCCGCCAGCGGTCGCCTTGATCAGGGCACGCGATGCGCCATCGGCCTTCGGATCGATCACGTCGGCCGCACCGGCCGCGCGTGCGATGTCCCATTTGGACGGGTCGACCTCGGCCACGATCGGCGCGGGCAGCCCGAGCTGCTTGGCCATGCGGATGCCCGACAGTCCCACGCCGCCGGCGCCGATGATCAGCAACTGCCCGTCCTTGCCCGCGACGGCGAAGCACGACGCGACCTTCTTCAGTGCGCTGAACGCCGTGAGTCCCGAGCAGGCATAGGTGCAGGCCTGCTCCTCGGACAACGGCGCGTACTCGAACAGGTATTTCGCGTCGGGGACGAGCACATGATCCGCGAAGCCGCCGTCGACGTTGACGCCGATCGCGCGCGACTGGCCGCACAGATGTTCGTCGCCGGCGCGGCACATCGCGCAGCAGCCGCAGCCGATCCAGGGATAGACGACGCGCCGGTCGCCGACGGCGACGCCCGTGACGTCGGGGCCGATCGCGACCACGCGTCCGGCGATCTCGTGACCCAGCGTGCGGGGCGGCGCCACGCTCGTCGCGAGGCCGATGCGGTTGCCGTCGCCGAGATCGAAGTAGCCGTCGGCAAGGTGGACGTCGCTGTGACACACGCCGCAGGCGCCGACCGCGACGACGAGTTCGCGGCCTTCGGGAGCGGGTGTTTTTCCGTGCCGCGCGACGAGTGGTGCACCGAAAGTCTCGAGGCGATAGCTCAGCATGGCGCTTCCTTGCGGATGGATGACCGGCGCCTCAGACGCCGAGACAGCTTACGAGTTTATCGCTGTCGCGGAGCGCATGCGACGAGCCTTCGAGCACGATGCGACCTTTCTGCAGGACGACGCAGCGATCGGTATGTGCGAGCACCGCGCGATAGTTGCGGTCGACGATCAGCGATGCGATACCGCTGGCGCGGATGACGCCGATGATCTTCCAGATCTCGGCGACGATCAGCGGGGCAAGTCCTTCGGTGGCCTCGTCGAGGATGACGATGTCGGGGTTCAGCATCAGCGCGCGGCCGATCGCGAGCATCTGCTGTTCGCCGCCCGACAGCGCGGCGCCGCCGTTGTCGATGCGCTCGACGAGCCTGGGGAAAGTGGCGAGTACGCGGTCGAGCGTCCACCCCTCTCGACCACTCTTCGTCGCAGGCCGCGCGGCCATGATCAGGTTCTCGCGCACCGAGAGATTGGGGAAGATGCCGCGGCCTTCGGGCACGTAGCCGACGCCGAGGCGCGAGATGCGGTCGGCGCGTTCGTGCGTCACGTCGCGACCCGCGACACGCACCGTGCCGCCGCTCGCGCGATGCAGCCCGAGCACCGTGCGGATCAGCGTCGTCTTGCCCATGCCGTTGCGACCGAGCAGGCCGATCGCCTCGCCCGGCGCGATGGCCAGCGACACGCCGTGCAGGATGTGGCTCTGGCCGTAGTGCGCGTGCACGTCGTCGGCGACGATCAGTCCGGTCACCGCGTTCATGCGACGAACTCGTCACCGAGATAAGCGAGCTGCACTTCCGGACTCGCGCGCACCGCGGCCGGCGTGTCGCTCGCGATCACGCGGCCGTTGACCATCACCGTGATGCGATCGGCGACGCGGAACACGGCGTCCATGTCGTGCTCGATCAGCAGCACGGCGTGACCGGTCTTGAGATCGTCGAGCAAAGCGAGCATGCGTTCGGTTTCCTCGGCACCCATGCCGGCCAGCGGCTCGTCGAGCAGCAGCACCTGCGGGTCGGTGGCCAAGCACATCGCGATCTCGAGCTGGCGCTTCTGGCCGTGCGACAGCGAACCCGCAAGACGCTCGACCACCGACATCAGGCCGGCCCTCTCGATCGCGCGCATCGCGGCCCCGCGGCTGTCCGCGCAGCGTGAGGTCGGCGTCCACCAGTCCCACACCTTCGGTAATCGCGCCTGCGCGGTGAGGCGGCAGTTCTCGAAGACCGTGAACTGCGGAAACATCGTGTTGCGCTGATAGCTGCGGCCGAGGCCTGTGCGCGAGCGTCGCGGCTGGGTCCATGTCGTCGCGTCGTGGCCGAGCAGCGTGACCGTGCCCGACGTGACCGGAAGCTCGCCCGACAGCACGTTGACTAGCGTCGACTTGCCGGCGCCGTTGGTGCCGATCACGGCGTGCAGTTCGCCACGGGTCAGCGTGACCGACACGTCGTCGACGGCCTTCAGACCACCGAAGTGGCGGGACACGTTGGCGGCGACGAGCAGGACCCCGTTCATGTCGTCGCCTTCTTCGTTCGCTTGCCGAAGAGGCCGATCAGCCCGCGCGGCAACGCTGCCACGAACGCGATGATCGTCAGGCCGAGCATCAGTTGCCAATGCTTTGAGAACGAGCCGAACAGAGCCTCGGATTGATAGACCTCCTGCAACACGGTGAACATCAACGCGCCAAGCATCGCGCCGCGCAGGTGGCCGAGGCCGCCGAGGATGATCATCAGCAGCACGGCACCGCTCTGGTTCCACACCAGCAGTTCGGGATTGACCACGCCGTCCTTCATCGCGAACAGCACACCGGCGAGCGCGGCGATCATCGCGCCCAGCACGAACGCGCCGAGCTTGTACGGATAGGTCGCGAAGCCCGCAGCGCGCATGCGCTGCTCGTTGGCCTTGATGCCGGCCAGCGCGCGGCCGTAGCGGCTGCGCAGCAGGATCGCGAGGAAGCCGAAGGTCGCGACGAGGCAGGCGAGGGTGCCGAAGTACATCGCGCGGCCCTTCTCGAAGTCGACCAGCATGAGGCTGCCGAGCGTGAACGCCGGCTTGTAGTTGAGATAGATGCCGTCGCTGCCGCCACCGAACGGCGTGTCGTGGAAGACGAAGAACGCCATCTGGGCGAAGGCCAGCGTGATCATGATGAAGTACACGCCCTTCGTGCGCAGCGACAGCGCGCCCACCACCAGCGCGTAGGCCGCGGCCGCGAGCACGGCGACCGGCACGACCAGCCACAGGCTCGCCGCATCGACCTTCGCGGTGACGAGTGCGACCGCGTACGCGCCGATGCCGAAGAAAGCCGCGTGGCCGAACGACACGAGGCCGGCCTGGCCGACCAGTAGTTCGAGGCTCATCGCGAAGATCGCGTAGATCATGATCTTGCCGACCAGGTCGACGTAGAAGCTCGAGCCGAACGCAGGGAACATGGCGAGCAGCGCGAACGCGACCAACACCGGCAACAGCTTCGGCAGGCTGGTCCGCAAGGCGTCGTCGCCGCCGATGCGTATGGAGTCGGTCATGTCATCCGGCCTTGAACAGCCCTTCGGGTTTCCACAACAGCATCGCGGCCATCAGCAGGTAGATCAGCATGCCGGACAAAGATGGAAAGAGAACCTTGCCGAAAGTGTCCACGACGCCGACCAGCAGCGCCGCGACGAACGCGCCGCGGATGGAGCCGATGCCGCCGATCACGACGACCACGAAGCAGATGATCAGCACCTGGCTACCCATGCCCGGATAGACCGACGACACCGGCGCCGCCACGAGGCCGGCAAGCGCAGCGAGGCCGACGCCGATCGCGAACACCACGCGATACAGGAAGCGGATCGGGATGCCGAGCGCCTGCACCATCTCGCGGTTGGTGGCACCCGCGCGGATGCGCATGCCGATCCGCGTCCTGGTCATCACCGCCCACAAGGCGATGGCCACGATCGTGCAGACCACCGAGATGAAGATGCGATAGACCGGGTAAGTCATCACGTCGGAGAGCGGGAAGCTGCCGGACAGCCAGTCGGGCACCGCGACGCCGTGGACTTCGTCGCCGACCAGGATGCTGCGCATCTCCTCGAACACGAGGATCAGGCCGTAGGTCATCAGCACCTGCTGTAGGTGCTCGCGTTCGTAGAGATAGCTGAAGAAGACCCACTCGAGCAGGTAGCCGAAGGCGACGGCCAGCAAGACGCCGAGCGTCATCGTCGTGAAGAAGCCGCCGCCCAGGTAGCGCTCGACGAGCGGCGCGAGCGCGTAGGCGAGATAGGCGCCCAGCATGTAAAAGCTGCCGTGCGCGAGATTGATCACGCCCATGATCCCGAAAATCAGCGTGAGACCGGACGCGACGAGGAAGAGCAACAAGCCGTACTGGACGGCGTTGAGGCACTGGATCAGGAAGGTGGGGAATTCCATCTGACTATGTCATCCCGGCGAAGGCCGGGCGCGAATTGTCGCGCGCGGATTAGGCCCCGGCCTTCGCCGGGGCGACATGGTCACGCGCCGACGCGCTTAACTCCGGCAACCGCGTGCCGGATCACTGAGCGCCTTGATCGCGATCCCGTCCAGCTTGTTCTCCTTGCCCACCACCTTCCGCAGATAGATGTCCTGCACCGGGTTGTGCGCCTTGCTGATCGTGAACGTGCCGCGCGGGCTGTCGATCTTCGCCTTCTCGATCGCGGCCGCAAACTCAGGCTTCCTGGCCACGTCGCCGTTGACGGCCTTCAGTCCGATATTGAGCATCTGCGCCGCGTCATAACCTTGCACCGCGTACACGTCGGGCTGCAGCTTGTAGGTCTTGGCATACGCGAGCCGGAACGCATTGTCGCGCGGCGTGTTCAGGCCGTCGGCGTAATGGAGCGTCGTGTACATGCCCTGCGCCGCGTCGCCCTGGGCCTCCAGCGTGCCGTCCGTGAGGAAGCCGGCGCCGTACAGGGGAATGCTGCGATTGAGGCCCGCGGCCGCATAGTCCTTGACGAACTTGACCGCGCCGCCGCCGGCGAAGAACGCGTAGACGACGTCGGGCTTGGTCGCCGCGATCTCGGTCAGCAGGGCCTGGAACTCGACGCCGGGGAAAGGCAGGTTGAGCGCCTTGACGACGGTGCCGCCGCCCTTCTCGAAGGCTTCCTTGAAGCCATTGGTGGACTCGGTGCCGGCCGCGTAATTCCATGTGATGGTGACGGCCTTCTTCGCGCCTTTCTTGGCGGCGACCTCGCCCATCGCGTAGGCCGGCTGCCAGTTCGAGAACGAGCTGCGGAAGATGTTGACGCCGCACATCGGCCCGGTGATCGCGTCCGCGCCGCCGTTGGGGACGATCAGGATCGTGTTGCTGTCCTTCGCGGCCTTGGCCATCGCCAGCGCGACGCCCGAGTGCACGGTGCCGACCAGCACGTCGACGTTGTCGCGCTTGATCAGCTTGTTGACGTTGTCGGTCGCCTTCGACGGCTCGGACTCGTCGTCGACCTTGACGTATTCGATCTCGCGACCGCCGAGCTTTCCGCCCTGTTCGTCGACATAGAGACGGAAGCCGTTCTCGATCGCGTTGCCGAGCGCGGCGTAAGTGCCGGTGTACGGCAGCATGAAGCCGACCTTGAGCTTGCTGCTCTGGGCGGGGGCGGGCACGGTGAAGGCGATGAGCGCAGCGGCGCCCGTCAGCAGCGCGGCGCTCAGCGCCAGTTTGCGGCTTTGCATGAAGTCTCCCTGTTAGTTGGTTCTGTAGAGCCGGTCTTGCGGGTACGCCGCGCACGCATCGACCGAAGTCGTGCTCGCTCGTGATTCGATGAAGTGTACGGACGCTTCGATCACCGCACCCGGCCGATCGACGTGCGGCGAATGACGGCAGTCATCGAGCTCGAGCAGCTCGGTGCGCGGCAGCGCCCCGGCGATCCGGTCGATCTGCGCCATCGTGCCGTACGGATCGTCGACGCCCTGGATTGCCAGGATCGGCGCGGTGATGGCCGGCAGCAGCGAGCGGATGTCCCAGCTGCGAAATTCCGGGTCGAGCCAGATGTCGGCCCATCCCCAGAAGGCGGAGTCGACGTCGGCGTGGTACCGCGCGAGCTTCGATCGCATGCTGCCATTCAGGTAGTCGTCGCGCGCGACGACGATGCTGTCGATGCCCTTCTGCTCGACGTCCAGATGCGGGGCCAGCACGATCAGTCCTGCGACCCGGTCGGGGAAACTGGCCGCGTGGATCAGTGCGATCGACGCGCCGTCGCTGTGGCCGAACAGCCAGGGCGGTTCGTTGCGGGTGTCGATGTCGAGGGACCACAGCAATGCCGGCAGGACGACCTGTGCCTGGCGATGCATGAAGTCGGGCTTCCACTTCTCGCCGGCCGGTCGTGCTGTCGACGCGCCGTAGCCGGGCCGCGAATACACGAGGCCGCGACAACCACCCGTGCGACACAGCGCGTCGGGAAAATCTTTCCACATCGCGACCGAGCCGAGGCCTTCATGCAGGAAGACGATCAACGGTGCGGACGACGGTCCGTCGACGAAGCGGTACTCGATGTCGAGTGCGTCGTTGTCGAGGTCGATCGCGACGCGGGGATGGGTCGTCATTCCGGCAGCGGCCGAGCCGAGCGTTCGCGCAGACGGAAGCGCTGGATCTTTCCGGTCGCGGTCTTCGGCAGCTCGTCGACGAACTCGATCTCGCGCGGGTACTTGACCGGTGCGAGCCGCGCCTTGACGAAGGCCTTCAGCTCGTTGGCGAATTCGACTGAGGCCACGCCGCCGCTCTTGATCACGACGTAGGCCTTGGTCCGCGTGAGCCCGTTCGCGTCGGGCACGCCGATTACCGCGGCCTCGAGTACGCCGGGGTGCTCCATCAACGTCGACTCGACCTCGAAGGGCGAGACGTACTGGCCGCTCACTTTCATCATGTCGTCGCTGCGACCCGCGTAGACGTAGTAGCCGTCGGCGTCGCGGAAGTACTTGTCGCCGCTCTTCGTCCAGTGCCCCTGGAAGGTCTCGCGGCTCTTGCTGCGGTTGGACCAGTACATCAGCGCGGCGCTTGGGCCCTTGATGAACAGGTCGCCGATCAGATCGGAGCCTTCCATCACGCGGCCGAGCTCGTCGCGCAGCTCGACCTCGTAGCCGTCGACCGGCTTGCCGGTGGTGCCGTAGCGCACGTCGTCGGGTCGGTTCGACAGGAAGATGTGAAGCATCTCGGTCGAGCCGATCCCGTCGATGATGTGGCAGCCGAAGTGGCGGGTGAAGCGCTCGCCGATGTCGCGCGGCAGGGCTTCGCCGGCCGACGAGCACATGCGCAGCGTCACCTGATCGCGAGGCGGCAGCGACGGCGATGCGAGCATCCCCGCGAAGCCGGTGGGTGCGCCGAAGAACACCGTCGGCCGATGCGTCGTCATGCGCTCGAAGCAGGCATCCGGCGTCGGTCGTCCGGCCATCAGGATCACGGTCGCGCCGACCGATAGCGGAAAGCTGAGGCCGTTGCCGAGGCCGTAGGCGAAGAACAGCTTGGCCGCGGAGAAGGTGACGTCGTCTTCGGTCAGGCCGAGGACCGGCTTGGCATACAGCTCGGCGGTCCAGTACAGGCTGCCGTGCGCGTGCACCGTGCCCTTGGGCCGGCCGGTCGAGCCCGACGAGTACAGCCACAGCGCGACATCGTCGGCAGTCGTGTCCGCGGCCTTGTCCTTCGGCGCATGCGGCGCGATCCAGGCTTCGAAGCTCATGTCCGCGTCGTCGTTCGTATCGCTCGGTCGCGACACGATGATCGTTTCGACCTCGTGCGGCGCCGAAGCCATCGCGGCCTGCAGCATCGGCAGCAGTTCAGCGGAAACCAGCACGGCCTGCGAGCGGCTGTTGTCGAGGATGTAGGCGTAGTCGTCCGCGGTCAGCATGGTGTTGATCGCGACCGGCACGACACCCGCGACCAGCGCGCCGAGGAACGCCACCGGCCAGTCGTTGCAGTCGTGCATCAGCAGAAGCACGCGATCCTCGCGGCGCAAGCCCGACGCGCGCAGCGCGGTCGCGACGCGGCGGGCGCGATCCTCCAACTCGCCGTAGGTCATCGAGCCGACATCGTCGATGTACGCGACTTTGTCGGGCCGACCGGCGTTGAGCTCGAACAGGTGCCGCGCGAAGTTGAAGCGTTCGCTCGGCGGCAGCACCGTGGTCTCGGTCATGCATCTCCTTTCGCGCCGACCCGGGCCAGATGCATCGCGGGAGATGCAGCGCGCTGCCCGTTCATTCGATCATTCCGACGATATGCATGTTGAATAATTCATGTTAATGCGAGAAACTTAAGGGCCGCTTGGATGGGCGTCAAGCACTATATTGCACGTTACGGGTTTATCCCGACGCGGATCCGCACAAGGGTCGGCAATGATTCTGAAAGCATCGAAGACTCATGACCAGTAGGGAAAGCGCGGGCAGCCTGGACGACGGCGATGTGGATGCCACCCACGAGCCGGTCCGCGTCGATCCAGTCGATCCGTCACCGCGCGAGCCCTTCCTCGTCACGCTGGGCGAGCGCGTCCGGTCGCTGCGGGCACGCAAGGGCATGACGCGGCGGTCGCTGGCGCTGGCTTCATCGGTCTCGGAGCGCCATCTCGCCAATCTCGAACTGGGCCTCGGCAATGCGTCGATCATGGTGCTTCGCCAGGTTGCCGGCGCGCTCGAGTGTCTCCCGGCCGACCTGCTCGGCGAGGACATCGACTCGCCCGAGTGGCTTCTGATCCGTGACCTGCTGCGCGGGCGCGACGACCAGGACCTGCGCCGGGCGCGGACCGCGCTCGGTGAACTGTTCGGCACGTCCGAGAAACCCGAGGCGCGCAAGCAGCGCATCGCGCTGATCGGGCTGCGCGGCGCAGGCAAGTCGACGCTCGGCAGACGTCTCGCGGACGACCTCGGCGTTCCCTTCGTCGAACTGAACCGCGAGATCGAGCGGGTGGCGGGTTACGGCCTGACCGAGATCCACAACCTGCTCGGGCCAGCGGCCTATCGACGCTACGAGCGCCGTGCTCTCGAAGAGTCGGTGCGCCTGTATCCCGAGGCGGTGATCGCGACGCCTGGCGGCATCGTGTCCGACCCGGCGACCTTCAATCTGCTGCTGTCGCACTGTTTCACGGTGTGGCTGAAGGCCACTCCGGCCGACCACATGCAACGCGTGGTCGCCCAGGGCGACACCCGGCCGATGGCCGGCAACAACGAGGCGATGGAGGACCTGAGGCGCATCCTGGCCGGCCGCGCTGCCTTCTATCGCAAGGCCGACCTGACCTTCGACACGTCGGGCAAGACGCTGGACGATTCCTTCCGGCAGCTCGGCGCCGATCTCTCGCTCGCACTGGCGCTTCCGATCGGCCGCGGTTCCGGCGACATGCAATAAAGTGCAATGAACTCTTGACGGGCACTAAGAGAATCAGCAATATGCTGCTTCACACCGCGCCTGCTGCAACATTTTGCATGTGGGCTCATGAAACGGTCATCAGGAGAGTCGGATGGAAGCAGCCGCAATTGATCCCGCCATTGCCCATCCCGACGCCGATGTATCGCATGGGCAACCGGGTACCGGTACCGTCCGCGAGGCGGGCCTCGCCGCGGCCAACGCGCCGATCAAGGCGGTCGACTACCGCATCGAGCCGTCGAATTACCGCCACTGGTCGATGAAGTTTGTCGGGCCCGTCGCGACGCTGAGCCTGAACATCGACGAGGACGCGGGCATCCGTCCGGGCTACAAGCTCAAGCTCAACAGCTACGATCTCGGCGTCGACATCGAGCTCAACGATGCGGTCAATCGCATCCGTTTCGAGCACCCCGAAGTCCGCACGGTCGTGATGACGAGCCTGAAGGACCGCATCTTCTGCTCGGGCGCCAACATCTTCATGCTCGGCGTGTCGTCGCACTCGTGGAAGGTCAACTTCTGCAAGTTCACCAACGAGACGCGCAATTGACTCGAGGATTCGAGTACTTATTCGGGCCTCAAGTTTCTCGCTGCGGTCAACGGCGCCTGCGCCGGTGGCGGCTACGAACTCGCGCTGGCCTGCGACGAGATCCTGTTGGTCGACGATCGCTCGTCGGCCGTGAGTCTTCCCGAAGTGCCGCTACTCGGCGTGCTGCCGGGAACTGGCGGCCTGACCCGCGTGACCGACAAGCGTCACGTCCGTCACGACCTCGCCGACGTGTTCTGCACGACGACCGAAGGTGTGCGCGGCGCGCGTGCCAAGGAATGGCGCCTGGTCGACGACATAGCCAAGCCTGCGGTCTTTGCGCAGAAGGTCGCCGAGCGCGCGGCTGCCCTCGCCGCGAAGAGCGATCGGCCGGCCGACGCGAAGGGCGTCGCGCTGACGCCCATCGAGCGCACGGTCGACGACATGGGCATCCATTACGCACACGTCGACGTCGTCATCGATCGCAGCAAGCGGCTCGCGACGTTCACGATCAAGGCGCCCGAAGACGAGCAGCCCGCGACCGTCGAGGCGATCGTCGCCGCCGGCGCGGCCTGGTGGCCGCTCGCGATGGCGCGCGAACTCGACGACGCAATCCTCTCGATGCGCACGAACGAACTCGATACCGGCACTTGGCTGCTGAAGACGTCGGGCGATGCGGCCGCGGTGCTCGCGTCCGACGCGATCCTGATGCAGCACAAGGATCACTGGTTCGTGCGCGAGACCATCGGCTTCACGCGTCGCACGCTGTCCCGCCTCGACGTCTCGTCGCGCACGCTGTTCGCGCTGATCGAGGAAGGCTCGTGCTTCGCCGGCACGCTGCTCGAACTCGCTCTGGCCTGCGATCGCATCTACATGCTCGCGTTGCCCGATGCACCCGAGCGCGCGCCGAAGATCATCGTCAATGCGCTGAACTTCGACTTCTATCCGATGGCTACCGAGCAGTCGCGGCTGGGTCGTCGCTTCTACGACGAAGTGCCGGTGCTCGACGCGGTCCGCGCGGTCATCGACCAGCCGCTCGACGGCGATGCCGCCGAGAAGGTCGGCCTCGTGACGATGGCACCCGACGACATCGACTGGGCCGACGAGGTGCGCATGGCCTGCGAGGAGCGTTCGTCGATGTCGCCCGATGCACTGACGGGCATGGAGGCGAACCTGCGCTTCAACGGTGTGGAGACGATGGCGACGCGTGTGTTCGGTCGCCTGACCGCGTGGCAGAACTGGATCTTCATCCGCCCCAACGCCGTCGGCGAGAAGGGCGCGCTCAAGCTTTATGGCAAGGGCGAGAAGGCGCAGTTCGACTGGAATAGAGTTTAAGCGTGCGAAGCACGCGTGATCATGTCATCCCGGCGAAGGCCGGAAGCCAATTGCAGCCGCACGTCATGCTTTCAAATTAGGCCCCGGTCTTCGCCGGGGTGCCATAGGTAGAGGACTTCATGAGCACGATTGATTACGCAACCAAGATCCCCAACAACGTCAACCTCAACGAGGACAAGACGCTGCAGCGCGCCCTCGAGCACTGGCAGCCCGAGTTCCTTAACTGGTGGCAGGACATGGGCCCCGACGGCTCGCACGACCACGACGTGTACCTGCGCACCGCGACTTCGGTCGACTCGGCCGGCTGGGCGCAGTTCGGCCACGTCAAGATGCCCGAGTACCGCTGGGGCATCTTTCTCAACCCCGCCATTGCGGACAAGAAGGTCGGCTTCGGCGAGAACATCGGTTCGGACGCGTGGCAGGAAGTGCCGGGCGAGCATCGCGCCAACCTGCGCCGCATCATCGTCACGCAGGGCGACACGGAGCCTGCGTCGGTCGAGCAGCAGCGTCACCTCGGCCTGACCGCGCCGTCGCAATACGACCTGCGCAACCTGTTTCAGATCAACGTCGAAGAAGGCCGTCACCTATGGGCGATGGTGTACCTGCTGCATCGCTATTTCGGTCGTGACGGCCGCGAGGAAGCCGAGGCGCTGCTCCATCGCAACTCGGGCGATCAGGACAACCCCCGCATCCTCGGCGCGTTCAACGAGAAGACGCCGGACTGGCTGGCCTTCTACATGTTCACGTACTTCACCGACCGCGACGGAAAGTTCCAGTTGTCGGCGCTGGCCGAGAGCGCGTTCGATCCGCTGGCCCGCACCACCAAGTTCATGCTGACCGAGGAAGCGCATCACATGTTCGTCGGCGAGTCGGGCATCTCGCGGGTCATCAACCGCACCTGCCAGGTGATGAACGAGCTCAAGACCGACGACCCGATGAAGATCCGCGCCGCCGGCGTGGTCGACATGGGCACGCTGCAGCGCTACCTGAATTTCCACTACTCGGTGACGATCGACCTGTTCGGCGCCGACGAGTCGAGCAACGCGGCGATCTTCTACAACTCCGGGCTCAAGGGTCGCTACGAAGAGACCAAGCGCGACGACGATCACCGCCTCCAGGGCCAGACCTACAAGGTCCTCGGCGTGCAGGACGGACGTCTGGTCGAACGCGAAGTGCCGATGCTGAACGCGCTCAATGAAGTGCTGCGCGACGACTACATCAAGGACTCGATCGGCGGCGTCAACCGCTGGAACAAGGTGATCGAAAAGGCCGGCCTGCCGCATCGCCTGCAGGTCCCGCACAAAGCGTTCAACCGGAAGATCGGTGCGCTCTCGAACGCCAAGTTCAGTCCGGACGGCCAGGTTGTCAGCGAGGCCGAGTTCGCGCAGCGCGAGCGCGACTGGCTGCCGACGGCGGAAGACCGCGCGTTCGTCGCGTCGCTGATGGGCCGTGTGACCGAGCCGGGCAAGTTCGCCGGCTGGATCGCGCCGCCGCCCATGGGCATCAACAAGCAGGCGGTCGACTTCGAGTACGTGCGGTTCAACTAGACGATGTCATCCCGGCGCAGGCCGGGACCTAATTGTGTTTCGATGTGATCTGGCAAATCAGGTCCCGGCGTTCGCCGGGATGACATGAAATGAGCGCAAGCGCAGAGATATTGAAGCAACACCTGATCGACCCCGAGATCTGTATTCGCTGCAACACCTGCGAAGAGACCTGTCCGGTCGATGCCATCACGCACAACGACGACAACTATGTCGTCGACGCGGAGAAGTGCAACTTCTGCATGGCGTGTATCTCGCCGTGCCCTACCGGCTCCATCGACAACTGGCGCACGGTGATGAAGCCTGCGGCCTACTCGATCGACGAGCAGTTCACCTGGGATGAACTGCCGGCGGAGCAGGAACTCGACGTCGTTCCGGTCGCGGCGGAGTCGTTGCAGCCGATCGATGCGGCCGAGGCCGCCGACGACGAGAAGGCGCTCGAGCTCGATGCCAAGCAGCTTGCCGATCCGCTGTCGGGATCGCAGGTACCGCCCTGGTCGGCGTCGCATCCTTACGTCAACCTCTACGGCCACAAGGCGCCCGTGACGGCGACCGTGGCGGGTAACTTCCGCGTGACCGGCCTCGGCACCGAGAGCGACACGCATCACATCGTGCTCGACTTCGGCAGCACGCCGTTCCCGGTCCTCGAAGGCCAGTCGATCGGCATCCTGCCGCCCGGCTTTGATGGGCGCGGCAAGGCGCATCACGCGCGGCAGTACTCGATCGCGAGTCCGCGCGACGGCGAACGCGCCGGCTACAACAACATCTCGCTGACGGTGAAGCGCGTCACGACTGACTACGACCACCATCCGGTGCGTGGCGTCGCGTCCAACTACGTGTGCAATTTGAAGAAGGGCGACGAGGTCCGCATCATCGGGCCGTTCGGCACCAGTTTCCTGATGCCGAATCATCCGAACTCGAACCTGATCATGATCTGCACCGGCACCGGCAGCGCCCCGATGCGCGCGATGACCGAGCGTCGTCGCCGTCGCGTCGAGCTCAACGAAGGCGGCAAGCTGATGCTGTTCTTCGGCGCGCGCACGCAGAAGGAACTGCCTTACTTCGGTCCGCTGAACAACCTGCCGAAGGAGTTCATCGACATCAACTTCGCGTTCTCGCGCGAAGAGGGCTCGGCGGATGGGCAGAAGCGCTACGTCCAGCACGCGATGCGCGAGCGGGCCGACGACGTCGCCGCGCTATTGAAGGACGACAACACCTACGTCTACGTGTGCGGCCTGAAGGGCATGGAGGCCGGCGTGCTCGAAGCGATGCGCGACATTGTGGCCGAGAAGGGCATTGACTGGCCGGCATTGCACGTCGAGATGAAGCGCGCGGGTCGCCTGCACTTCGAGACCTACTGATCGGTCTTGGCGGGCGCCTTCGTCGCGTTCACCATGCCGGCAGGACACGGGTGTTCTCCGGTTCGCGCGTCGCAGACCTTGACGTCCTGCAGGAAGCGTCCAGCGATCGTCGCTTGTTCTCCGGTGTGCTGAGATCGATAGGCGTGCTGCACCACGTAGAGACTGTCGTGGCCCGCGATCGCTTTCAAGAAGGTACGATCCGGCGTGCCGCTGGACTGGTTCAGCGGACCATCCTGCAGCCAGACCTCGAAGACATAGCCGTTCTCGTCGCCTTCCGCGATTAATGCTGAGGTGGCTTCGTCGCATGCCTCCTTTGCGAGCAATTGCATGCGGGCGCGGAAGGCGGGCACCGCGCCGGTCGCGTTGCCCCGGAAGATTTGCGCCGTGACCATTTCCTCCCTCCGCTCGACGGTCTGATCGGCAGGCACTCCGTCCACGAAGGTACCTCGCGGACTGCTTTTCTCGTAGCCGACATGGAAGCCCGCGGGCGGGGCGAAGAGCAGACTCTCGTCGAGCATCTGCGCCTGCACGGCCGCGGGCAACACGAGGACGCAGAGCAGTGTCAGGCTGCGGATCAAGTGGCTACTCTCTGGGCGATCGTGACGCGACTCGAGACCGTATCACGGCCTTCCCCCGCGCCGCGCCTTCGGCGCTTCGTACTGGAACACCGCCTCCAGCGGCTGGCCGAACGCATACGCGATCTTGAACGCGAGTTCGAGCGACGGCGCGTACTTGGATGCCTCGATCGCTAAAATAGTCTGGCGTGTTACGCCGACCTCGTCGGCCAGCACCTGCTGCGTCATCTCGCCCGCGTCGAAACGCAGCTTGCGGATGTTGTTCGAGATCGTCGCGCCACTCATGGGAGCGCTTCGCGGCGATAGCAGAACACTTGCGTGACGTGCCTTAGCCCTTCGGCCGCGACGATGCACAGGAACGCGAACTGGCTGGTCACCGCGAATCCGGGCAGCAGGATCGTACCCTTGGACGACGGCGGCGTGATGGCGCCGAGCAATGCGATCGTCGACAGCGCGCCGAGCAGCAGCGAGATCAGCGTGAAATACGAGATGCGCAGCGAGATCACTTCGATCGCCGCATCGCGTTCGTCGTGCATCTGCCTGCCGAAGATCAGGAGCAACGCGAACTGGCCCAACGCGTTCAGCACGCCGTGCATCAGCGCCGCCACGAGGAACGCGACACAAACCGCCCGCCCGACCGGCCCGTCCTTCTGGAACAGCCGCAGCACGTAGAAGGCGTAGGGCACGAAGACGATCAGGAGCGAGCCCAGGCGGATCCAGGCGCTGCGTTCGGTGGAGGACATGGCGAATAAGAGAAGGCGGGTTCGAATGCGTCGAAATGTATGGCAGGAAATACATGACGTAAAGTAAAACGTACATTCTGTTTGCCAAAGAAATCATCCTGGCGTTTGTGCAGGTGGCCGCCCAACCTGCCTGCGGGCACGCGAACCTCGCTTGCGCTAAGGTAGTGGCTCGCATCGCTTCCGTGACCTCCACGCGCCTTCCATGAGTTTTCCCCCGTCCGCCGCCCTGGTGATCGGTGCCGGCGATGCCACCGGCGGCGCGATCGCACGGCGTTTCGCGCGCGAAGGGTTGACGGCGTGCGTGGTCCGGCGCAGCGCCGACAAGCTCGGGCCCCTGGTCGCCGCGATCGAATCCAGCGGCGGCAAGGCCCGTGCGTTCGGCGTCGACGCCCGCGACGAGGAGGCGGTCGTCACCCTGGTCGACGAGATTGAGGAGGATGTCGGCCCGATCGACGCCTACGTGTTCAACATCGGCGCGAACGTGCCGTCGAGCATCCTCGACGAGACCGCGCGCAAGTACTTCAAGGTCTGGGAGATGGCCTGCATGGCGGGCTTCCTGACCGCGCGCGAAGTCGCGAAGCGCATGGTGGTCCGCGAGCGCGGGACGATGCTGTTCACCGGTGCCACCGCCTCGCTGCGCGGCAGCGTCAACTTCGCGGCCTTCGCAGGCGCCAAGCACGCGCTGCGCGCGCTGGCCCAAAGCATGGCGCGCGAGCTGGGTCCGCGCGGCATCCACGTCGGCCACGTCATCGTCGATGGCGCGATCGACACGGCATTCATCCGCACCCAGTTTCCCGAACGCTATGCATTGAAGGACAGCGACGGCATCCTCAACCCCGACCACATCGCTGACAGCTACTGGTACCTGCACTCCCAACCGCGCGACGCATGGACCTTCGAGCTGGACCTGCGGCCGTGGATCGAGCGCTGGTAAACCTTCGCCCCGCAGCCCGACCCCCATCGAGACGAGCAAGCACCCCAAGATGACGAAGGAAGTTGAATTTTTTTTCGATGTCGGCAGTCCGGCCTCGTATCTTGCCGCCACGCAGTTGCCGAAGATCTGCCAGGAGACCGGCGCGACGCTGATTTACAGGCCGATGCTGCTGGGCGGCGTGTTCCAGGCGACCGGCAACGCGTCGCCCAACGCGATCCCGGCCAAGGGCCGCTACGTGTTCGACGATCTCGCGCGCTACGCGAAACGCTACGGCGTGCCGCTCAGGACCAACCCGTTTTTCCCGATCAACACGCTGCTGCTGATGCGCGGTGCGACCGCGTGCCAGTTGCGCAAGCCCGATCGTTTCCTCGACTACCTGAATGCCGTCTTCGGCGCGATCTGGATCGATGCGAAGGACATGAACGACGCGTCGGTCGTGGCTGGCGTCCTGCAGCGGATCGGACTGGACCCGGCGGCCGTGATGGCTGCGGTCACCGATCCCGAGGTGAAGGCCACGCTCAAGTCCGTGACCGAGCAGGCCGTGGCGCGTGGCGTGTTCGGTGCGCCGACCTGCTTCGTCGGTTCGCGGATGTTCTTCGGCCAGGACCGCCTCGAGTTCGTGCGCGAAGCGCTCGCCGCCGGCTAACCCGCTCCAACCGACTCCCTCCCTTCCAGGACGACCATGCCCGACTCGAACTATCACCCGCACAACACGCCGGCTTCGGAAGGCGTTCTGGACCAGTTGTTCCGCGACGCGCGCAGCCATAACGGCTGGCAGGACCGGGCGGTCTCCGACGAGCGGCTCCAGGCGCTCTACGACCTGTGGAAAATGGGGCCCACGTCGGCCAACTGCAGCCCGGCTCGCGTGGTGTTCGCGCGCACGCCCGAAGCGAAGAGGAAGCTCGAGCCCGCGCTGTCCGAGGGCAACCGTGCCAAGACGATGGCGGCGCCGGTGATCGCCATCATCGGCATGGACATGCTGTTCTACGAGAAGCTGCCGCAGCTCTTTCCGCACGCCGATGCGCGCAGCTGGTTCGTCGGCAAGCCGGCGATGATCGAGGATGCGGCCTTCCGCAATTCGAGCCTGCAGGGCGCCTATCTGATCCTGGCCGCGCGGGCGCTCGGCATCGACACCGGTCCGATGTCCGGCATCGACAAGGCCAAGGTCGACGAGGCCTTCTTCGCCGGCACCGACGTCAGGACCAACTTCATCTGCAGTCTCGGCTACGGCGATCCGGCGAAGCTGTTCGGTCGCAGTCCGCGGCTGTCCTTCGATGAAGCCTGCCGCATCGAATAGTTGTCGATGACGGTGATCGATCTGCCGGTCCTCGCCACGCCGCGCTTGCGTGTGGCGCACGTGCGGCCCGGCTACGAGGCGGAGACGGTCGACTTCTTCGTACGCAATCGCAGTCACTTCGCGCGCTGGGATCCGCCGGCGCCAGCCGACTTCTACAGCCTCCCCTTCTGGGAGCGCAGCATCGCGCGCTCCGTCGACGACTTCGCGGCCGACCGCGCGGTGCGCCTGGACCTCTTCGAGGCCGGCGACTCCGAGAGCCGGGTCATCATCGGTCGCATGGGCTTTTCGCAGATCTTCCGCGGGCCATTCCAGTCCTGCATCCTCGGCTACCAGATCGATGCCGAACACGAAGGCAAGGGCCTGATGCACGAAGCGCTGATCGCGGCGATCCACTACATGTTCGAGGTCAAGGCGCTCCACCGTATCCAGGCCAATCACCTGCCCGAGAACCGTCGCAGCGCCGCGTTGCTGGCGCGCCTGGGCTTCGTGCGCGAGGGGCTGGCGAAGGACTACCTGTTCATCGCTAACGCGTGGCGCGACCACGTGCTCAACGCCCTGACCAATCCACGCTTCGATGTGTCGGCGCTGGTGCGCAGTTGAGGCGCTGGCTGTCCGCCCGGATCACTTGCCGGCGAACAGTTCGCTCACGAGATCGCGCAGCCAGCGGTTGACCGGATCGTCGGTGTAGCGTCGGCTCCAGACCTGGGTCACCGGGATGCGTGGCGTCTCGAGCGGCGGCGAGAGCACGCGCAGGCCCGGATAGTGGGCCAGTCCCTGCGCGACCGAATAAGGCACGGTCACGATCAGGTCGGAGCGTCGGATCACGGCCGGCACGCAGAACATGTGCGGCACCGACAGCAGGATGCGTCGCGCGTGGCCGAGTCGCCTGAGGAAGGTCTCGAACATCTTGTCGACGCGCCCTTCCGACCTGACGACCAGATGCGGCTCCGCCAGGAAGCGCGCCAGCGACAGTCGCTTGCCGCGGATGCGCGGATGATCCGCGGCGCAGATGCACTGATAGCTTCGCTCGAAAAGCGGGCGGCGCTCGAGGCCGGTCGCCTTCAGGTCGGGGAAGTAGCCGATCGCGAGGTCGACCGCGCCGTCGTCGAGGCTCTCCGCGAGCCGTCCCGGAGTCATCGTCACGGTCGTGAGATTGACGTGCGGACTGTCCTTGCGGATGCGATCCAGCAAGGCGGGCAGCAACACCATCTCGCCCACATCCGACATCGAGAACGTGACGAGACGTTCAAGAGTCGCCGGCGAGAACGGGGATACCGCGCCCAGCTCGTTGCAGATGGTCGTCATGACGCGTCGCGCGCTGGCCGCGAGCGCGTCGCAGCGCGGCGTCGGACGCATGCCGCGCGGCGTGCGGACGAACAGCGGATCGCCGAAGACCGAGCGCATCCGGCCGAGCGCGTGGCTCAGCGCCGGTTGCGTGAGGTGGAGGGATGTCGCCGCCGCCGTCAGGCTGCCCAGCCGATGCACGGCCTCGAGGACGAAGAGAAGGCGGACGTCGGTGGCGGAAAGGTCCATGACACCTGACATGAATGAAGCTGATATCCAATATATCTTTTTTTCATTTGCTTGATGGCAAACGATTGCCGATGCTTCGCGTTCTCCCACCCCATGAGCATCCACAGGATCGTCGGCATGCCGGAAAACATCACCATCGTCGGAGCGGGAATCGGCGGGCTGACCGCGGCGCTGGCGCTGCTGCAGCGCGGCGTCGACGTCACGGTCTGCGAGCAGGCGGCGGTGCTGCGAGAGGTCGGCGCTGGCGTGCAGCTCAGTCCGAACGGTTGCCGTGTCCTGGCGTCGCTCGGCCTGCTCGACGAGTTGCGCGCCTGCGCGGTGGCGCCGGAAGGCAAGGAGATCCGCCTGTGGAGTTCCGGCCAGACCTGGCCGCTGTTCGATCTCGGTCCGCGGTCGACCGCCGTCTACGGCTTTCCTTACCTGATGGTCCACCGCGGCGATCTGCAGATGTTGCTGGCCCGGGCCGTGGAGCGAGCGCGTCCGGGGACGTTGCTGCTCGACGCGCGCATGACCGCGGTCGAGCAGCACGACGATCGGGTCGTCGCGGTCCTGCACGACGGTCGTCGACTGGCGAGCCGGGTGCTGGTCGGTGCCGACGGTGTCCACTCGCAGGTCCGCGCGCAGATCGTGCCGCCGCTGGCCGCGAGATTCACCGGCTGCATGGCCTGGCGCGGACTGGTCGCGGCGCATCGCCTGCCCGGACACCCGCGCCGCAAGGTCGGCGTCAACTGGGTCGGTCCGGGCCGGCACGTCGTCACCTATCCGGTGCGCGGTGGCGAGCTGATCAACTTCGTCGGCGTCGTCGAACGGTCCGATTGGGAGACCGAGTCGTGGACGGCACGTGGCACGCGCGAGGCGTGTTCCCGCGATTTCGCGGGTTGGCACGAAGACGTGCACACGCTGATCGACGGCATCGAGGAGCACTACCGCTGGGCGCTGGTCGACCGCGAGCCGATCGACGCGTGGTCGAAGCACCGGGTCGTGCTGCTCGGCGACGCCTGCCACCCGATGCTGCCGTTCATGGCTCAGGGGGCCGTGATGGCGATCGAGGACGGCGTGGTCCTGGCGCGCTGCCTGATCGCATCGACCGACGTGCAGCAGGCCTTCCGGCGCTACGAGGCGGTGCGCGTTCCACGCGCCAATCGATGCGTGCGAGCGGCGACTCGCAACCGCTAGATCTTCCACGACGGTGGTCTCGTCGAAGCGGACGAGGCCGCCGCCTACGTCCGGGACCAGTGGAGCGAATCCCGCGTCGAGGAGCGCTACGACTGGCTGTTCTCCCACGACGCGGTGACCTGCCCGATCGAGGCCGGCGACGCGGCGATGGCCCACGAAACCACGAGCGGGACACGCCATGACCGATGGATCGAACAATCTCAATGAGCTGATCGACGACAGTCGCATCGGGCGCTTCCACATGGGCCTCGTGCTGCTGTGCGGCCTGTTGCTGATGCTCGACGGGCTCGATACGCAGGTCATCGGCTACGTCGCGCCGGCGATCGTCGCCGACTGGAAGATCGATCGGGCCGCGCTCGGACCGATCTTCAGCGCGGGCCTGTTCGGCTTGATGCTCGGCGCCTTCGTCTTCGGTCCGATCGCCGACCGCCACGGCCGCAAGTCCACCATCTGTGCCTGCGCGGCGATCTTCGGCGTGCTGACCATCGCCGCGACCGCCGCCGGGTCGGTGCATCAACTGATGTTGTTCCGCTTCCTCGCGGGGCTCGGACTGGCCGGCGCCATGCCCAATGCGATCGCACTGGTCGCCGAGTACTCGCCGAGCCGGGTGCGCGGCCGCATGCTCACGATCCTGATCTATGCCTTCTCGCCCGGGGCCGCGGTAGGCGGCGTCCTGGCCGCTTGGGCGATTCCCGCGTTCGGATGGCGCGCCGTGATCGTCGCCGGCGGCGTCGCGCCGCTCCTGCTGCTGCCGGTGCTGTGGCGGGCGCTGCCGGAGTCGCTGCGCTTCCTCGCGCTGCGGGATGCCCGTCATCCGCGGATCGGGCCGACACTCGGACGATTCATCCCGTCGTCGTCGCTCGCGGGCGCCGATGGCCCATGGACCACCAGCGACATGGAGACGAGCGCCTCGCCGAAGCTCCTGTTCGCCGATCGACGGGCCGCGACGACGCTGCTGTTGTGGACCGGGTTCTTCATGAACCTGATCGTCCTGTACTTCCTGGCCAACTACCTGCCCACCGTACTCAGCGCCGACGGCGTGACTCTGAAGAACGCGGTGCTGGCGACCGCGCTTTATCAGGTGCGCGGGATCGTGGGCGGCATCGGCGTCGGCTACCTGATCGATCGCTTCTGCGCGTCCAACGTGCTCGGCATCACCCTCGCGCTATTGGTGGTCTTCATCGTGTTGATCCCCAATGCGCACGGCGACCTGTTGCTGGTGTGCATCGGCACCTTCGGCGCGGGCTCCTGCATCGTCGGCGGGCAGGTCGGCGCGAACGCGCTGGCGGGGACCATCTATCCGACCTCGTTGCGCTCGACGGGCGTGGGCTGGGCGCTCGGCATGGGATGCTTCGGCTCGGTCACCGGTCCGCTGATAGTGACCGCGTTGCTCGCCGCGCACTGGTCGATCACGAGCGCCTTCTACGCGTCGATGGTGCCCGCGCTCGCGGCCGCCTTCGCCTTCTTCCTGATCGGCGGGGCCGTGCGGCGGCGGGTCGGCAGCCTTGCATGGCGCATCCCGGCCTGACGTAGACAGAAAGTTTTTCGAAGGCGCGCCTCATACTGTTGGACCTGCCCTTGCGGACCGACTGCATGACCCCGATCATCTCTATCAACAACGTCTCGAAGACCTACGCCACCGGCTTCACAGCGCTCCAGGGCGTGGATCTCGAGATCCAGCGCGGCGAGATCTTCGCGTTGCTCGGCCCGAATGGCGCGGGCAAGACCACGCTGATCGGCATGGTCTGCGGCATCGTCAAGCCGGGCGGCGGTAGCATCACCGTCGCGGGCCACGACATCGTGTCGGACTACCGCACGGTGCGCGCGATGATCGGACTCGTGCCGCAGGAACTCACCACCGATGCCTTCGAGACGGTGTGGGTCACGGTCTCGTTCAGCCGCGGCCTGTTCGGCAAGAAGCCCGACCCGGCCTACATCGAGAAGACGTTGAAGGCGCTCTCGCTGTGGGACAAGAAGGACAACCGCATCCGTACGCTGTCGGGTGGCATGAAGCGCCGCGTGATGATCGCCAAGGCGCTCGCGCACGAGCCGACCGTGCTGTTCCTCGACGAGCCCACGGCCGGTGTCGACGTCGCGTTGCGGAAGGACATGTGGGCGATGGTGCGCACGCTGCGCGAGTCGGGCGTCACGATCGTGCTGACGACCCACTACATCGACGAGGCCGAGGACATGGCCGATCGGGTGGGCGTCATCAGCCACGGCAAGATCATCCTCGTCGAGGACAAGGTGAAGCTGATGCGCAAGCTCGGCAAGAAGCAGTTGACGCTGCAACTGCAGACGCCGCTGTCCGCCATTCCGGCCAGCCTGGAGCCGCATCTGATGACGCTCAGCGAAGACGGCAGCGAACTCACCTACGTGTACGACCCACGCCAGACCGGGGCCGCGGTGTCGACGCTGCTCGACGATCTCGGGACGGTCGGCATCAAGCTGAAGGACCTGCACACCACGCAGAGTTCGCTCGAGGACATCTTCGTCGACCTCGTCAAGGAGCCCGCATGAACCTCCAGGCGGTAAGGGCGATCTACCAGTTCGAGATGGCGCGCACCTGGCGCACCGTCACGCAGAGCATCATCTCGCCGGTGCTGTCGACGGCGTTGTACTTCGTGGTGTTCGGCTCGGCGATCGGCTCGCGCATCGAACACATTGGCGGCGTCAGCTACGGCGCCTTCATCGTGCCCGGCCTGATCATGCTGTCGGTGCTCACGCAGAGCATCTCGAACGCGTCGTTCGGCATCTATTTCCCCAAGTTCACCGGCACGATCTACGAACTGCTGTCCGCGCCGATCAGCCATCTCGAGATCGTCATCAGCTACGTCGGCGCGGCCGCCACCAAGTCGGTGCTGGTGGGATTGATCATCCTCGCCACGGCAGCGGTCTTCGTGCCGTTCCACATCGCGCATCCGGTGTGGATGCTCCTGTTCCTGATCCTCACGGCGGTGACCTTCAGCCTCTTCGGCTTCATCATCGGCATCTGGGCCGACGGCTTCGAGAAGCTACAGCTGATCCCGATGCTGATCGTGATGCCGCTCACCTTCCTCGGCGGTCCGTTCTACTCGGTCAGCATGCTGCCGCCGGTCTGGCAGAAGCTGTCGATGCTGAACCCCTCGGTGTACCTGATCAGCGGCTTTCGCTGGAGCTTCTTCGACCAGTCGGAAGTGCACATCGGCGTCAGCTTCACGATGACGCTGGTGTTCTTCTTCATCGCGCTGTCGGTCGCGACGTGGATCATGCGCAGCGGGTGGCGACTGAAGGCCTGATTCAGGGAATGGCTGCGCTCAGGTGCTCGTACAGGATCACCGCGCCGATCCCGATCAGCACAATCCCGCCGAGTGCCTCGGCCCAACGGCCCGCGATGTTGCCCAGCACGCGTCCCACCATGACGCCGATCGTGACCATGACGAAGGTCGCGAAGCCGATCGCGGCCGCGATCGGGAAAATTTTTACGTCCAGGAAGGCGAGCCCCACGCCGACCGCCATCGCGTCGATGCTGGTCGCGAAGCCGGTGACGACCAGCACCCAGAAGCCATGGCTCGAGGGCTTCTCGACTTCGACTTCCGGCGATGCCTTCAAGGCGGAAAAGATCATCCGGCCGCCGAGCAGCAGCAGCAGGGTGAAGGCGATCCAGTGGTCCCAGTCTTTGACGTGGTCGGCGGCGGCGTAGCCGAGAGCCCAGCCCACGATCGGCGTCATCGCTTCGATACAGCCGAAGATCAGTCCGGTGCGCAGGGCTTCGCTCCAGCGCGGGTTTTGCAGGGCGGTGCCCTTGCCGACGGCCGCAGCAAAGGCATCGGTGGACATCGCGAGCGCGAGGAGGACGACGGCGATGAAGCTCATGGGCAGGCCCGTTCGGTCGGGCGAGAGCGAAGGCGCGCCGGCACGCCCGATTTCGCGCTGGCACGCCTAAGGTCTCGCCAAGTCGATCGACCGACTGCGCCACGGTGACAATCCACCGAGCATGTTGACGCAGGCACTTCCGCGACGCGGAAGCCGGCTACTCCCCAAAGGGTTCGCGAGTTTAAATCCCGCGGCGGCCCGGCGCAAATCCGCCGGGCCGCGCGTGTCACTCGGCGATGGTCGTCGTCATGCTGCCGACCGCCGGACCGTTCTCGGCAGCGCGATGACGCGCCATCAGCTGCCTGAACTGCACCAGCGCCGAGTCCAGCGCGCAGGGCAGGGGCTCGAAGCTCCCGTCGGCCGCGACCCTGCGAGCCTGCGCAGTGATGATCTGCCGGTCTTCCTCGAAGGCCCGCAGCACGCTCTTGAACAAGGCCTCGCTGACCTCGGGCTTGTCCCGGTCGAAGTTGCGCGGCTGCGCGAAGAAATAGTGCGACGCGTTCTCGCGCTCGGGCGTGACGGCCTGGCAGCGCCGGAACTCGATCGCGCCATCGCGCAGCAGGTACTCGACGAACGGTGCCGGCGGGTGGTCCATGAACCAGCGCGTGATGCGCAGGCCGCGCTCGAGCGGTTCCCCCTGCGACCGCAATTGCGCGTATGCCTCGGACCCACCCAGCGGCTCGGGACGGACGTAGGACAGATGCGAGAAATCAAGCAGGTTGTCGTTGATCAGTTGATAGTCCACGTCGTCGTGCAGGTAGCCGGGCGGCGTGCAGGTCCAGTCGGGATCGTCCAGCCAGTGCGTGTCGGGGATCAGCGTCGGGTCCACATCCGCCGCGTCGCCCAGCCACAGCCAGATCCAGCGATGGCATTCGACGGTCGCGTAGCGCTTGACGCGCGCGAACCGGGATGCGCGCCTGTCCCGGGATCTCGACGCAGACGCCGCGCGTGTCGTTGAGGAAGCCGTGGTGCAGGCAGCGCAGATGGTCGCCCTCGCGTCGACCGCAGGACAGGGGCGCGCCGCGATGAAAGGAGCGATCGTCGAAGGCATGCAGCTCGCCCGACGCGTCGCGCCAGAACACGAGGGCCTTGCCACAGATCGTGCGGGTGAACAGCGCCTCGGGCGCGACCTCGTGCGACCAGGCGGCGACGTACCAGCAATGGCGAATGAACATCGTCACTCTCCCCGGCGCGCCCCGCAGCCGACCGTCATTCGACGAATTTCCACGTGCCGTTGTCGATCACCACGAGCACCTGGCTGCGGGCGTCGGCACCGTTGTGGTCGGATGCTTTTATCGTGTAGACGCCCTGGGTCAGCACGAGGTCGGTGGTCTTTTCGAACGCGTCGCGCAGCGCCTTGCGAAACGCCGGCGTACCGGGCTGCGCGGTCTTCAATGCGGCAAGCACGGCCCGATCGAAAAGCAGGTAGGCGTCCCACGCCATGCCGCCGAACAGTGATCGCGAAGCGGCGCCGTGGATTGCCTCGTAGCGCGCGACGTAGCTGCTCGCGACCGCCTTGACCTGGTTGTCGCTGGGCAGTTGCTCGGCCACCAGCAGCGGCGACACCGGTAGCAGCGTGCCGTTCAGCGCGGTCCCGCCGATCCGCAGGTCGTCGTTGTTGGCCACCGCCTGCGTCTGGAAGATGGTGCCCGCATAGCCGCGATTCTTCAGTTCGATCTGCGGCATGGCCGCCGGGGTCCCGGCCGCCGCGATCAGCACGGCATCCGGCCTGCCGGCGACGATCTTGAGCGTCTGCGCGACGTCGAGGAAGGTCTGTCCGTACGCGTTTGCGACCGCGACGATCGCGAGCGACTTGCGACCGGCCTTCTTCATCCGGTCGAACACGACCTTCAGCGCGACCTCCTCGCTCGGCGGCATCTTGAAGGCCCAGCGCCGCGGGCCGTCGGCCGGGAGGACGATGGCATTGCTGCCGGCGAGCGTGATGATCGGCGTCTCGGTGTCGCCCGCAACCTGCAGTGCCGCGAGCGATGTCGGCGTGATCGACGGGTCGACCAGCACATCGACGTGGTACCCGCTGGTCAGCTTGCGCGTCGCGATCGTAGCGGCGGTGGGGTGGGACGCGTCGTCGAGGATCGTCACGACGAGCTTCTGTCCCGCGATCTCCTTCGGCCATAACTCGACCGAGTTCTTCGCTGGCTACCCGAGCGATGCGCCGGGACCGGTGAGCGACAGGATGACGCCGATGTTGAGGTCGGCCCGCGCACTGGCACCAAGGGCGAGGATGGCCGTACCGCGCAGCGCCGTGATGAGTCGGCTGGTCCGCATGCTGTCTTCCTTGCCGGCTCTGCCGGTTTTTCCCTTTGACTCCGGCGGCGAAAATACGCAGCACCGGAAGTGCCGTATCAGTATTCTCATTCCTTGAGAAAAATGCCGAATCGTGATTTGCGCGTCGAACCTTCGTCCACGGTCTCCGTGCTCTCGCGTGTGGTCGCGATTCTCGGTTTGTTCGATGCACGGCGACTGGCGATCAGCGCGGCCGACATCGCCGGCGCGCTCGCGATCAGCAGCGCATCGGCCTACCGCTATGCCAACGACTTGCTCGACGCGGGACTGCTCGCCAAGACCGGGACGAGGTTTCGCCTGGGCGCGAAGCTCATCGAGCTCGAATACCTGATCCGCACCTTCGACCCGGTCCTGTCCGCAGGCGATCCGTTGATGCGCGCGCTCGCCGCGCAGACCGGCGCCGATGTCCTGCTGTGCAACGTCTACGGCGATACGGTCGTCAACGTCCTGCACGTGCCGGGCCGCAGGCCGGTGGCGCCGACCTACACGGAGGGGTTGCCGATGCCGCTTTTTCGCGGCGCGCAGGCGCGCGTCATCCTTGCGTTCACCGAGTACCGGAAGCTCAGGCGTCTCCACGATCGGTCGATGGAAGATCCGGCGTTGCGCGCCGACGTCCGCCGCATCGGCAAGGACTGGCCATCGTTCAGCGCGGCGCTCCGTGCCATTCGCCTGCACGGCTGGTACATCGCGCACGCGGAGATCGACACCGGACTGACCGGGGTCGCGGCACCGGTCCTGGCCGGCGACGGTAGCGTACTCGGCAGTCTGGTGATCGTCCTGGCTGCCGTGCCGGGACCGCGCAAGGCCACGACGCTGACGCGCGCCGTCGTCGAGAGCGCGGCGCAACTGTCGTTGCGCATCAACCGGTTCGAGCGGCGCCGCGCGGGCTGAGTCGGTCTCAGAGTCGGGCCGCCCGCGCGATCAACGCCTCGATCTCGTCGCGATGCTCGTCCAGCCCCGGCGGCGGCAGATCGTAGCCCGGTGGCGTCGCGGACATCCGCATCGGGTTGGCGACCAGGGAGACCCGCCCCGCGACCGCATGCGGCAGCTCGATGCGCATTCCCCGCGCCACGACCTGTGGATTGCGGAACACCTCGTCGAGGCCATCGATGGGACCGCAGGGCACTTCGGCGGCTTCGAGCCGGGCGATCCATTCCTGCTTGGTGTGGCCCGTCAGGATCGCCTCGAGCAGTGGCACCAGCACTTGGCGGTTCTTGACGCGTGCCGGGTTGGTCGCGAAGCGTGCGTCCTCGGCGAGGCCGGTGCATCCGGCCGCCGTGCAGAAGCGGCGGAACTGGAGGTCGTTGCCCACTGCCAGGATCAGGAACCCGTCGGCGCACGCGAACACCTGATACGGGACGATGCTCTGGTGCGCGTTGCCGGCGCGCCCCGGCACCTGGCCGCTGTTGAGATAGGACGTGTTCATATTCGCCATCGTCGCGATCATCACGTCGAGCAACGCCATATCGATGTGCTGGCCCTGGCTGGTCTTGCGGACATGCAGCAACGCCGCGAGCACCGACGTCGCGGCGTAGATGCCGGTCAGCAGGTCGGCGATCGCGACCCCGGCCTTCTGCGGCGGGCCGCCGTGGCAGGTCGGACACGCATCCTCGCGCTCGCCGGTGATCGACATGAAGCCCGACAGGCCCTGCACGATGAAGTCGTAGCCGGGCCGCTTCGCCCACGGTCCGGTCTGGCCGAACCCGGTGATCGAGCAGTAGATCAGGGAGGGCTTGAGGAGCGAGAGGGACGCGTAGTCGAGGCCGTAGCGCGCGAGCTGCCCGACCTTGTAGTTCTCCAGCACCACGTCGCTGATCATCGCGAGCGCCTTGACCTGGCGCTGGCCTTCGACGCTGGCGAGGTCGATCGCTATCGACTTCTTGCCGCGGTTGGCGGCGATGTAGTAAGTCGAGACCTCGGTGTCGTGGCCGTCGGCGTCCTTGACATAAGGCGGGCCCCAGGCGCGTGTGTCGTCTCCGGATCCCGGCCTTTCCACCTTGATCACCTCGGCGCCGAGGTCGGCGAGCATCTGGCCGCAGTAGGGCCCGGCGAGCACGCGGGTCAGGTCGAGGACCCGGACACCGGCTAGCGAGCCGGATTGAAGGGCTGATTCCATGGGGGCGGGAGGCGGGCAAGGGAGGGGAGGGCGGCTGACTATAATCTGCCTCCCGTTTTTGATCGAGGTCGCCCCGATGCAGTCGGCTACTCACCGTTCCACGCTTCACCGTTTCGCCGCAGCAGTCGTGTTCACGGCTGCCGCCTTCGTGTCCGAGGCTGCGTCCGCCGTCACCGAGATCCGCATCTGGCACTCGATGACCGGTGTCTCCGCCCAGACTTTCCAGACCCTGGTCACGACCTTCAACGGCGACCAGAAAAACTATCACGTCGACCTGATCTTCAAGGGCGACGACAAGTCGACCACTGCTTCGGGTATCGCGGCGATGAGCCTGCCGGACGGTCCGGACCTGCTGCAGGTCAGCGAGTTCGGATCGGGCGAAGTGCTCGCCGTGAAGAAAGGCGTCAAGCCCATCTACGAGATCCTGCCGCTTGCCAAGTCGAAGGACTTCGAGTTCTTCATCCCCGGCGCGGTGACCTTCATGAAGGACGACCGCAATCGCCTGCGCGCCTTCCCACTCGAGGCGTCGGTACCGGTGCTGCTCTACAACAAGGCGGCCTACGCGAAGGTCGGCCTGCCCACCGATACGCCGCCGGCGACGTGGCGCCAGCTCCAGGGTCAGCTGATCGCGCTGCAGGACGCGGGCAAGGGCATGAAGTGCAGTTACACCAGCAGCGACCAGGCGTGGATCCACATCGAGAACATCGGCGCGCTGCACGGCGAGCCGATCGCGACGAAGAACAACGGGCTCGACGGGCCGGGCGCGACGCTGACCTTCAACGACCTGCTGCACGTCCGTCACATCGCGCTGATGACGAGCTGGGTCAAGAGCGACCTCTACAAGCCCGCGGGCCATGGCGAAGAAGGCGATGCGCGCTTCGCGTCGGGCGAGTGCGGGGTGCTGACGACCGCGAGCGGTTCGCTCGGCGACATCCTCAAGGTCGCGAAATTCGACATCGGCGTCGCGCCGTTGCCGTACTACGAGGAAGGCACCAAGCAGCCGGTCAACACCTTAGTCGGCGGGTCGGCGCTGTGGGCGATCGAAGGCCGCACGAAGGACGTCTACAACGGCATCGCGACCTTCTTCGCGTATCTCGCGACGCCAGTCGTCTCGGTCGAGTGGCATCAGAGGACCGGTAGCCTGCCGTGGACCAGCGCCGCGTATCTGGTGTCGGAGCGCACGGGCTTCTACGACAAGCTGCCCGGCCTCGCCGGCGTGATGAAGACCGCGGCCACGTCGCAGGCCGCGACGTCGCGCGGGATCCGCCTGCCGAACTACGACAAGGTCCGCGAGATCATCGACACGCAGCTCGATGCCGTCTGGTCCGGCGAGAAACCGCCGAAGCTCGGCCTCGACGATGCGGTGCGCCTCGGCGACGTGGCGATGAAGCCCGTGGTCCTCGCGCCCGAGCCGCCGAAGAGCCGCGCGTCGAAGGTCAAGGATGCCGTGAAGAAGATCTTCAAGAAGACCTGATCGGATCGGCGACGATGCGTACTCCGTCCTGGCCGGGCCCACGACGCATCGCGCATCGAGGCGGCGGCAAGCTCGCCCCCGAGAACACGCTGGCCGGCATCCGCGAGGGCATCGCGCGCGGCTATCGCGCGGTCGAGTTCGACGTGATGCTGACCGCCGACGAAGTGCCGGTGCTGATGCACGACCCGAACTTCGGCCGGACCATCGCCGGCCGCGGCAGCGTGGCGGCCACGCGCTGGGAAGACCTGGCCACGCGCGACGCGGGTGTATGGTTCTCGTCGCGTTACGCCGGCGAACGCGTGCCGCGCTACGAAGACGTGGTCCGCTTCTGCCAGGCCAATGGCGTGTGGATGAACGTCGAGATCAAGCCGGCACCGGGCTTCGAGGTGGTCACCGGCCGCATCGTGGGCGAGATGACGGGTCGGCTGTTTGCCGACCAGAGCGGCCGCGCGGGCTGGCCGTTGTTCTCGTCATTCAGCATCGAGGCGCTGGCGAGTGCGCGAGCGGCCGCGCCGCATGTGCCGCGCGGATTGCTGTTCGATGTGATTCCCGAGACCGGTGTCGAAGCGGCACGCGCGCTCGATTGCATCAGCGTCCACGCGAACCATCGCAAGCTCCGCGAGGAAGATATCGCGCGTCTGCACGATGCAGGGCTGGCCGTCATGACTTACACCGTCAACGAGCAGCGCCGCGCCGAGCAACTGGCCGATTGGGGCGTCGATGCGATCTGCACGGATCGCATCGATCGTCTGCGACCCTGATCGCGACGTTATAATTCAACCAGTTCAACCAGTTCAACCAGTTCAAGGGGAAATCGTGAACAGTGTCGGCGCATTCGAAGCGAAGACGCATCTGTCGGAACTCCTGCAACGCGCGGAGCGCGGCGAGGAGATCACGATCACGCGTCACGGCAAGCCCATCGCGAAGCTGGTTCCGGTCACCGATGACCGAGAGGCGGCCGCTGCCCGTCACGCGCAAGCGGTCGATGGCTTTCGCGCGTTGAGAAAGCAGTACACGCTGGGTGGTTTGAAAACGCGGGACCTGATCAACGAGGGGCGCAAGTAACGCATGCACTACGTGATCGACGCGTCGGCGGCGTTGGGTTTCGTTTTCCCCGACGAAGACGACGATCGCGGCGGGCGCCTGCTGGCTACGCTGGCACAGGATGCGCTGAGCGTTCCCGCCATTTGGTACGCCGAGGTGCTGAACGGCCTGATGCAGGCGCAACGCCGCAAACGAATCGGCGTCGCGGCGGTCGATCGCGGGATGGCCTATTTCGGTTTGCTGGACATCCGTCTCGACGCGGGAGAGCCGGATATGCTCGCGATTCGCAACGTGGCGGACGTGCACAAGTTGACCGCCTACGACGCAACCTATCTCGAACTGGCCGTGCGAAAGCAACTGCCGCTGGCGACCAACGACCTGGCGCTCGCGAAAGCAGCAAAAGCGCGCGGCGTCAAACTTTTATGATGACCCTGCCATGAAGTCCGCCGAAATCCGCGACAAGTTCCTCCAGTACTTCGCTGCCGAAGGGCACACGATCGTGCGCTCGTCATCGCTGGTGCCGGGCAACGATGCGACTCTTCTGTTCACCAACGCCGGGATGAATCAGTTCAAGGACGTGTTCACCGGGACCGATCAGCGCGCCTACAACCGCGCGACCACGTCGCAGAAGTGCGTCCGCGCGGGCGGCAAGCACAACGATCTCGAGAACGTGGGCTACACGGCGCGGCATCACACGTTCTTCGAGATGCTGGGCAACTTCAGCTTCGGCGACTACTTCAAGCGCGACGCGATCCGCTTCGCGTGGAAGCTGATCACCGAGGTTTACGGGCTCGAGAAGGACAAGCTGTGGACCACGGTCTACATCGACGACGACGAGGCCTTCGACATCTGGACGAAGGAGATTGGCGTGCCGGCCGAGCGCTGCATCCGCATCGGCGATAAGCCGGGTGGCAAGCCTTTCGACAGCGACAACTTCTGGACCATGGGCGACACGGGTCCGTGCGGTCCGTGTAGCGAGATCTTCTACGACCACGGTCCCGACGTGTGGGGCGGACCCCCGGGATCGCCGGATGCCGATGGCGACCGCTACATCGAGATCTGGAACCTCGTGTTCATGCAGTTCAACCGCGATGAGTCGGGCACGATGCACAAGCTGCCCAAGCCGTCGGTCGACACCGGCATGGGTCTCGAACGACTGTCGGCGGTGCTGCAGCACGTGCACAGCAACTACGACATCGACCTGTTCCAGGCGCTGATCAAGGCAGCCGCCCGCGAGACCGGCACGAAGGACCTCGCGGACAACTCGCTGAAGGTCATCGCCGATCACATCCGCGCGTGCTCGTTCCTGATCGCCGACGGCGTGATCCCGAGCAACGAGGGTCGTGGCTACGTGCTGCGCCGGATCATCCGGCGCGCGCTGCGGCATGGCTACAAGCTGGGCCAGACCAGGCCTTTTTTCCACAAGCTGGTGCCTGACCTCGCGAAGGAGATGGGCGTCGCCTATCCCGAACTGA
Source organism: Betaproteobacteria bacterium (assembly GCA_025356395.1). Lineage (GTDB taxonomy): Bacteria > Pseudomonadota > Gammaproteobacteria > Burkholderiales > Burkholderiaceae_D > CAHJXF01. The sequence goes on along the minus strand of JANXTA010000005.1, from coordinate 39,424 downwards.
TCGAGCAGGGCGAACGCATCGCGAGCGCGCTCCGGCAGGAAGAGGAACGTTTCGGCGAGACGCTCGAGAACGGCATGAAGATCCTCGATGCCGAACTCGCGTCGGTGAAGAAGGGTGGCGCCCTCGACGGCAAGGTCGCGTTCACGCTGTACGACACGTACGGCTTCCCGGTCGACCTCACGGCCGACATCGCACGCGAGCGCGATCTGACCGTCGACATGGCCGGCTTCGATGCGGCGATGGACGTGCAGCGCACGCAGGCGCGTGCCGCCGGCAAGTTCAAGGCCGCGGGCCACGTCGAGTACAGCGGGGCGAAGACCAAGTTCCTCGGTTACGACACGCTGCACGAGAAGGCACGGGTCATCGCGCTCTACGTCGCGGGTACCGCGGTGCAGAGCATCGATGGTGAAGACGATGCGGTCGTCGTCCTCGATCGCACCCCGTTCTACGCGGAGTCGGGCGGGCAGGTCGGTGACACGGGCGAGCTGTCGAACGCGGCCATGCAGTTCGAGGTCGGCGACACGCAGAAGGTGCAGCCCGAGGTCTTCGGCCACCACGGCCGCCTCAAGCACGGAACGCTGCAGGTCGGCGATACGCTCGATGCGACGGTGGACGCCGCGCAGCGCATGGCGACCATCCGCAACCACTCGGCCACGCACCTGATGCACAAGGCCCTGCGCGCGGTGCTCGGCACGCATGTCGCACAGCGCGGGTCGCTGGTCGATGCCGACAAGACGCGCTTCGACTTCTCGCACAACGCGCCGATCACGGCCGACCAGATCCGTCGCGTCGAGACCATCGTCAATCAGGAAGTGCTGGCCAACATCGCGACGCGTATCAACGTGCTGCCCTACGACGAAGCGGTGAAGAAGGGCGCGATGGCGTTGTTCGGCGAGAAGTACGGCGACGTCGTCCGCACGCTCGAGATCGGCACTTCGCACGAACTGTGCGGCGGCACGCACGTCGCGCGCACCGGCGACATCGGCCTGTTCAAGATCGTCTCCGAAGGTGGCGTCGCGGCGGGCGTGCGTCGCATCGAGGCCGTCACCGGCGAGAACGCGCTGGCCGTCGTGCAGTCGCTGGACGCGCAGGTCCACGAGGCCGCGGCTGTACTGAAATCGCAGCCCGGGGAAGTCACGCAGCGCATCGGGCAGATCCTCGACAACGTCAAGGCGCTGGAGCGCGAACTCGGACGCCTGAAGTCGAAGCTCGCGTCATCGACGGGCGCCGACCTCGCCTCGCAGGCCGTGACGATCGAAGGCAAGACGATGCGCGTCCTCGCGACGCAGCTCGACGGCGCCGACGTGAAGTCGCTGCGCGAGACCATGGACCAGTTGAGGACCAAGCTGAAGAGCGCGGTGATCGTGCTGTCGACGGTCGATGCGGGCAAGGTCAGCCTGATCGCCGGCGTCACGCCAGACCTGATCGGGCAGGTCAAGGCCGGCGAGCTGGTCAACTTCGTCGCGCAGCAGGTTGGCGGCAAGGGCGGCGGCAAGGCCGACACGGCGCAGGCGGGCGGCACTGAACCCGCCAAACTCGGCGCTGCGCTGGCATCCGTGCGCGGCTTCGTCGAGGAGCGCGTCTGATGCGGCTGATCGCGCTCCTCATGGCACTCGTATCGTGCGCGGCTTTCGCGGCCGACGAGCCGCCGCTCGAAGGCACCACGGCCAAGGGCGATCGCATCCGGCTGTTCCCCACCGGGCGCTGGGAATTCGTCGACGCGAAGAAGGCCGAGGCGGCGCGACCCGCGGTGGAGGCCTACAACAAGGAGAAGTCGCTGGAGCAGGGCGGCATCCTCGGCTTCGGTCGCAAGATCAAGCCCGGCGACCCCGACTACAACCGCGGCTCGCTGGGCGGCAAGTCGCGCTGACGATGGGGGCGCCGCGCATCGATCCCGCGCACTTGCGCATCCGTCGCGCGGAACCGTCGGACCACGCGGCGCTGGCACGCGCGATCGGCACCGTCGGGGCTTACAGCAACACGCTGCAATTGCCGATGCCGTCGGTCGAAGGCTGGCGTGAGCGGCTCGCCAAGGTGTCGAGCGACGGCGTATTGCTGGTCGCCGAAGTCTGCGAGCCCGCAACCCCCGACCGCTTCGAGGTGATCGGCGACATCGGCCTGCAGCCGTCGGGCACGTCGCCGCGACGCCGTCACGCGATGGGTATCGGCATGAACATCCGCGACGACTGGCAAGGTCGTGGCATCGGGACAGCGTTGATGCACGCGGCGATCGATCGCGCAGACAACTGGATGAACGTGCTTCGTATCGAGCTGACGGTGTTCGTCGACAACGTCGTCGCGCTGGCGCTCTACCGTCGCTTCGGCTTCGTGGTCGAAGGCACGCATCGCGCGTACGCGCTGCGTGACGGCGCGTACGTCGATGCGTTCGCGATGGCGCGGCTCCATCCCCGGCCGCCGATGCTGCCGACCGCAATCAAGGAGTGATCATGCGAGCCATCGTCGTTCTCGCCACGCTCGTGTGCCTCGCTGGCTGCGCCGTGGTCGCCGTCGTCGACACGGTGGCCACGGTCGCGGTCAAGACCGTCGGCGTGGCCGCGGACGCGGCCATCGGCACCGTGAAGATCGTCGGCAAAGGTGTCGGCAAGGCCGCCGATGCCATGCTCGGCAGCGACAAGGACCCCAAGCCCGCACCATGACCGCGTCGACCTGGAAGTTCTGTCCCGAGTGCGCCACGCCGCTCGAGCCGCGCGACACCGGCGGTCGCCTGCGGGTCGCGTGCCCGAAGGGCCACTTCACGCACTGGAACAATCCGTTGCCGGTGCTGGCGGCGCTGGTCGAGGTCGAGGGGCGCATCCTGCTGGCCCGCGACGCCGCGTGGACCAATGGGATGTTCGCGTTGATCACAGGCTTCCTCGAAGCCGACGAGACGCCCGAGCAGGGCATGGCGCGCGAACTGAAGGAGGAGACCAACCTCGACGTCGACCGCATGACGTTGATCGGCGTCTACGAGTTCATGCGAAAGAACGAATTGATCATCGCCTATCATGTCGAGGCCAGCGGCACGATCGCATTGAACGAGGAACTAGCCGAATTCCGCCTCGTCGCGCCGGAGCGATTGAGACCGTGGCGCGCGGGTACGGGCTACGCGATGGCCGACTGGATGCGGGTTCGCGGACTGGAGGTCGAGTTTATCGATCTGCCCGCCCGACCCGTGCAGGAAACCTCCCCTCAATCGTGAACCCAATGTTCACCGACACCTGATCCGATCATGACCGAACTGACCATCGATGCCGAAGTGGATGCCCGTGGCCTCGCCTGCCCGCTGCCGATCCTGCGTGCCAAGAAGGCCTTGTCGGCTCTGGGCAGTGGCAAGTTGTTGCGCGTGCTGGCGACCGATCCGGGATCAGTCCGCGACTTCCAGGCCTTCTCGCGCCAGACCGGCAATGAACTCGTTGCCCAGACCCAGATCGGGACCGTCTGGTCCCACGTGATGCGGCGTCGTTAGCCGGCGCTGGCCCGTGCCACCGGCTTGCTCCTGGGCGCCGGCCTGAGCTGCCCGGTGGTGTCGGTGTCCTTCACTGGCGCGCCTTTCACCTTCGCGAGCAGCGCGCTGCAGTCGTTGTCCTGACCCGGCCCGGTTTCGATCAGCGGGACCAAGGCGGCCAGCGGATTGATCAGGCCGAGAGCGACCGCGCCGCCCACCCGTGCCGCGAGTGGTCCGAATGCGGGCAGCACGCTCGGGTTCGCGAACGTGCCGTCCACGTTGTACGGCGTGCGCAGCACGACGATGCTCTTCTTCTTCGGCAGCGGTGTGATGCGGAATTCCATCTTCTCGGTCTTGAAGTCCGCATTGCCGACGATCGTGATCACGTTGATGTCGGTGTCGATCAGCGAGGTCTGCGTCGCCATGTCGCCGTTGGCGATCTGGAAGTCGGCGAGAGCGCAGTTGATCTTCGAATTCTGGTCGCCGAGCAGGTAGCGCACGACCTGCGGGCCCTGCAGCCCGACCAGTTCCAGCAGCAGGGAACTCGACTCGCCGCGTCCCATCGCGATCTGCGCGGTGCCGTTCGACGTGGCCATCATCGTCGCGATCGAGTTGCCGCGACCGTCGACCTTGAACGCCCCGTTGAGACGTCCGAGCGACGCCTTGGACGTCTTGATCACCTTCGGCGTGAGGCGCGCGAGCGACAGGTCCGAAAACCTCGCATCGACCGTCGCATGCATCGGCGTCGCGCTGCCGTCGAAGCGGAAGTCGCCGCCCATCTTGCCGTTGGCGAAGCCGAAGGTGAGCGGCGTGAAGGCCAGCACGCGATCGTTCATCGTCGCGTGGATCTCGAGGTTGTCGAACGGGATCGCGCCGGCGTTCTTGATGCTCTTCGCGTTGAAGCGCACGTCGGCGTCGAGCGTGTTCCACTTCTCGGTGCTGAAGGTCTGCTGCGGCATCAGCTTCTGCGGCTTGGTCGCGTCGGTGATCTTCGGTGCCACGACCGGCTCGAGCTTCTTGCCGGTCATCGGCGCGAGGTCGTTGAGGTCGAGGTTGTTCGACACCAGCGTGCCCGACACGAAAGGCCGTGGCTCGCGTTTCTCGAAAGCCACCGACCCGCCGATGTCGCTCGTGCCCACCTTGCCGGTGAAGTCGTCGTAGCGATAGACACCATCCGCGATCACGACGTGTCCCTTGGTCTGGTACGGCGGGGTTTCGGGCAGGCCGACGCCGACGATGCGATACCACTCCGCGAGGTTGGTACCGGCCAGCGACACCTGCAGGTCGGCCGCCTTCAACCGCGCGATGCCCGTTACGGTGCCGTCGGCCGACACGCGGCTGGACCCGATCGATGCCATCACGTTGATGGGATAGGTGGTGTCGAGGTCCTTGAGCTTCAGCAGGTCGCCGCCCTTCGCTTCCACGTCGAGCTTGAGTCCGTTCCACTTGCCCGTCGCCTTCACGCCGATGCCGTTGGTCGAGCCGTTGGCCTGCGTGCCTACGTTGGCACCCGTGAGCGTCGCCAAATCGGCCTGCACGTCGGTGTCCTTGCTCTTCACGACGTAGCCGATGTGGCCCTGCTCGACGGCCATCTGCTCGATCACGACGGTGCTGCTCGAGTCGCTCTGCTCCTTGTCGAAGTACCAGCTGCGTTTGCCTTCCGGCCCTTCTTCGAGATTGACGACCGGCTCCACGACGTCGAGGCTGGTGAGTACGACCCGCTTGTGCAGCAGGTTGGCGAAGGAAACCTTCGCATCGACGTGATCGATCACCGCCATCTGCGGTGTCGATGCCCAAGAGGGGTTGCCGAGTTGCAGTCCGTCGATCGTGACGCGCGGGCCCTGCAGCCAATAGAGCCAGATATCGCCCTTGACCGCGAAGCTGCGTCCCGTGCCGTCCTGGACCTTCTGCGCGATCGTGTCGCGCAGGAAGTTGAGTTTCCAGGGGAACAGGAAGGAGACGAGGATCAGGAGCAGGACGACAGGCAGTGCCCACCACCAGGAGAGTCGTCGATGGGGTCGAGAGTTGCTGGGGGTCGAGGCCATGGCCGTAGGATCGCCGATACGCGATCAAGGTTCATAGGCGAACGTCTCATGTGCGACCGGAACTTCCGAACCCCCCGGCGCCCCGATCCGATGTCCCGAACGCCTCGACGATCTGCAGCGTGGCCTGCACGACTGGCACGATCACCAGTTGCGCGATGCGCTCGAAGGGCTCGAGCGTGAAGGACTCGCGACCCCGATTCCACAGGCTCACCATCAACTGGCCCTGGTAGTCCGAGTCGATCAGGCCCACCAAGTTGCCGAGCACGATGCCGTGCTTGTGACCCAGTCCGGAGCGCGGCAGGATCATCGCCGCATAGCCCGCGTCCTCGATGTGGATGGCGAGGCCGGTCGGCACCAGCACCGTGTCGCCGGGCGCAAGCGTCATCGCGTCGTCGATCAACGCACGCAGGTCGAGGCCGGCGCTGCCCGGCGTCGCGTACTGCGGCATGCGGTCCGCGATGCGCGGGTCGAGGATGCGGACTGCGAGCTTCATGGCTATTTGAACGACGCTCAGGCGGTCGCGGTCGACGAGAGCTCGAAGGCTTCGGCCAGCAACTCGTAGGAACGCAGGCGGGCCGCATAGCTGCCGGCCACGGTCAACACGACGATCTCGTCGGCCGCGAAGTCCTGCTGGATCTGCAGCAGCCGCTCGGCCACGACTTCGGGCGGTCCGATGATGCTGTGCGGCCGTTCGCGTTCGATGATCGCGTACTCATGCGGACCCAGCCGGTCGCTGGCGAACAGGTCGCGCGCCTCGTCGAGGCTCGGGATCGGCGCGTTGACGCCGAAGGCCATCTGCAATCGACGCAGGTCCACGGACCGTGCGAGTGCGTTGGCTTCGTCGACCGTGTCTGCGCAGATCGCGAACACCGCGACCGCGCAGTAAGGCCGTTGCGATGCCGCGCCGGTGCGCGGCACGTAGTCTTTGCGGTAGGCGCGCGCGACGCCGGCCCCGCCATGCGCGTTGATGAAGTGCGCGAACGCGAAGCGATACCCGAGCTGCGCGGCCAGTGCGCCGCCGAAGTCCGAAGACCCCAGCATCCACAACTCGGGCCGCGTCGCCACGACCGGCTGCAGCACGACCCCGTAGGCCGGATGGTCCTCGGGCAGCTGCGCCGTGCCGGGCGCGCACAGCATCGCCATCAAATCCTCGGCCTGTTGCGGGAACAGTTCGCCGCGGTTGTAGCTGCCCGCTGCGACGGCCTGGGCCGTGCGCTGATCTCCGCCGGGTGCGCGTCCGACGCCGAGATCGACGCGGTTGGGGTACAGCGCCTCGAGCATCAGGAACTGCTCGGCTAGCTTGAACGGGCTGTAGTAGGGCAGCATCACGCCGCCGGATCCGATGCGGATGCGATGGGTCGACGCGCCGATGCGGGCGAGCATCACCTCGGGCGCCGGGTTCGCCACCGCACGCAGGCCGTGATGCTCGGCACACCAGAAGCGCGTATAGCCCAGGTCGTCGCCGAGGCTCGCGAGTTCGATCGTCGCGGCGATGGCATCGGCCACGCTGTGGCCTGAAACGACCGGGGTCTGGTCGAGGATGGAAAGCGCGGCGCGGCGCGTCATGAGCTAGACGCGCGTCGACGTAAGCCGTGCCGAGGCGTCGCGCATCATGCGGACCGCCCATGCGATCAACGCGGCGCCGCCGGCCATCAGGATGATGTTGAGCGGCGCCCAGAAGAAGCCGACCAGCACCAGCACGATGCCGAACGCGATGGCGACCAACCCGACCTTCGTGTGCGTCGCCAGGGCGCCTCGCCCACCCATCTGGCCGCTCATCAGCGCGGAGGCGATGGCCGCTGCGGCGGTGGCCCTCGCGGTCGGCGCGACCTGCGGCACGAAGCCGGTCTGCACCGCGTCCTGACGAGCCTGATGCTCGACCGTGCCCGCAGCGGGCATCCATTCGCCGGATGTTCCCCTTCGCGCGGCGAGTCGATCGCGCGTGCGGCCGAGCGTGCCGCTGCCGGTGTCGTTGCTGGTGAGCACGCCGGCCGAGGCCGCGATGGCGGCGCTCTTCATCAGGTCGTCGATGTAGCGGACGTAGTCGCCGTTGGCCGGGCCGTTGTCGAACGCGATCATCGCGATCCCTCAGTCGGTAGGGTCACGAAGCGGTCGCCATGCGTTCGGCGATCGCTGCGACCAGTTGCCTGGCGAGCACCAGCTTGTCGGCGCGTTCGAGCGTTGTGCGCCCGCGCGCGTCGTACAACGTCAATGCATTGTCGTCGCGCCCAAAGGCTTCGTGCGCATGATTGCCGACGATCAGTTGCACCTTCTTCCGCGCGAGCTTGGACTCGGCGTTGGCATGCAGATCCTCGGTCTCGGCCGCGAAGCCGACGCAGTAGGGAGCGGTGGGACGGGCGGCGACCGCGGCCAGGATGTCGGGGTTCTGCGCGAACTTGAGGATGGGTCCGTCGCTGCCGACGCCCGCCTTCTTCAGCTTGTGTTCCGAGGCATCGATCACATGCCAGTCGGCCACCGCCGCGACCGCGATGAAGCAGTCGGCTCCGGCTACTTCGCGCATTACCACGTCATACATCTGGCGGGCGGTCTCGACGTCGATGCGGACGACGCCGCGCGGTGTGGCGAGGGCCGTCGGTCCAGACACCAGCGTGACCTCGGCACCGGCCTCGTGCGCGGCCCGCGCGATCGCGTAGCCCATCTTGCCGGACGAGTGATTGGTGATCGCGCGCACCGGATCGATCGGTTCGCGGGTCGGGCCGGCCGTGATCAGCACGCGACGCCCGCGCATCGGCTTCGGCTGGAAGAATGCGATCAGGTCGTCGAGGATCTCGTCGGGCTCGAGCATGCGTCCGCTACCGATCTCACCGCACGCCTGGTCGCCCGATGCGGGGCCGAGCACGACGACGCCGTCGTCCGCGATCTGCCGGGCGTTGCGCTGGGTCGCGGGATGCGCCCACATCTGCAGGTTCATCGCGGGGACGACCAGCAACGGACAGGCCCGTGCAACGCACATCGTGGTGAGCAGATCGTCGCAGAGCCCATGGGCGATCTTGGCGATGAAGTCGGCCGAGGCTGGCACCACGACGATCGCGTCGGCTGCTCGCGACAGGTCGATGTGCGCCATGTTGTTGGGCTGGCGCGCGTCCCACTGGTCCGTGAAGACCGGTCGGCCGGTGAGGGCCTGCATCGTCACCGGCGTGATGAAGTGCGTCGCGCCTTCGGTCATCACGACCTGCACCGTCGCGCCGTGATCCTGCAGGCGGCGCGCGAGTTCGGCCGTCTTGTACGCGGCGATGCCGCCGGTCATGCCGAGGACGAGATGCCTGCCTGCGAGGTCGTTCATGGCCTTCGATGCTACGCGAAGCAACCGCTCAACGCGCGCGGAATACGCGTCGCAGTTCGTCGACGATCAGCAGCGTCGCACCGACCGTGATCGCGCTGTCGGCGACGTTGAAAGCTGGGAACGCCCACTCGCGGTGATAGAAAAGAAGGAAGTCGATGACGTGGCCGTGGATCAGTCGATCGATCACGTTGCCGAGTGCGCCGCCCGCGATCAGCGCGAGTGCGGCGCTGAACAGCTTCTGCGATGAATGACGGGTCAGCATCACGACGATGAACAGCGCCGCGACGATGCCGATGCCAGTGAAGAACCAGCGCTGCCAGCCGCTCGCGCTCGACAGGAAGCTGAAGGCCGCACCTTTGTTGAACAGCAGTGTCAGGTCGAAGAAGCCATGCAGGATCTCCTTGCGTTCGCCGTACACGAAGAGACGCGTGATCGCGACCTTGGTGAGCTGGTCGAGGACGATCACCACGGCGATCAGGAGGAGCCAGGGTAGCAGGCCGCGGCGGTTGGAACGGAAGGCTTTGGGCATCGACGTCGGGGCTGATTCTTGGAGCGCGGCGGGAAGGCGAGACGGGCCGCATGATAACCGTGGCGCAGCACTCCGGCAGAATGCGGCGATGACCGCGGATCCCTTCTCGCCCGAACCTTCGACGTCGCCCGAACTGCGCCGCAGCCTCACGGCGATCGATGCGTTCTGCGATGCGATCTGGCTCGAGGACGGGCTCGCGAAGAACACGCTCGACGCCTATCGCCGCGACCTCACGTTGTTCGCGCGCTGGCTCGCGACGCGGACCGTCGCGCTCGATACGGCCGACGAGAACGACCTCACGACCTATGTCAGTGAGCGACATCCGACGACGCAGGCGAGCACGGCCAATCGTCGGCTCGCCGTGCTGCGTCGCTACTACCGGCATCTGCTGCGCAACGATCCGGCGCGCATCGATCCCACGCGCCGCATGCGGACCGCGAAGCGCCCGCCGCGCTTCCCAAAGGTGTTGGCGGAGGCGCAGGTCGACGCGCTGATCGCGGCGCCCGATCCCGCCACGCCGCTCGGCCTGCGCGATCGCGCCATGCTGGAGACGATGTACGCCAGCGGCCTCCGGGTTTCGGAACTGGTCGGCCTGCGGACCGTGATGGTCGGTCTTGACCAGGGTGTCGTGCACGTGGTCGGCAAGGGCGACAAGGAACGGATGGTGCCGATGGGCGACGCGGCCCGCGAGGCGATCGCCGTCTATCTGCGCGATGCGCGCCCCGTGCTCGCGAACGGTCGATCGCTCGATGCCTTGTTCATCACCGGCCGACGCGAAGGGATGGGAAGGAGCGAAGGCGGCATGTCGCGTCAGATGTTCTGGAAGCTGATCAAGCGCTACGCGATCGTCGCCGGGGTGACGGCGCCACTGTCGCCGCACACGCTGCGCCATGCCTTCGCGACCCACCTGCTGAACCACGGCGCCGATCTGCGCGTCGTGCAACTACTGCTCGGCCACGCCGATATCTCGACGACGCAGATCTACACGCACGTCGCCCGTGAGCGGCTCAAGGCGATCCACGCGAAGCATCATCCACGGGGTTGAGGGCGACCAGCATCGTGGCGTGGATCGTGGTCGATGCGACCGCGAAGGTGCCTGCTGCAATGTAGTGCAGCGTGTGCAGGTCGGGCGCGGCGCTGGCCAGCGTCCAGTGGCCGTCGCTGAAGACGCGCGTGTCGGCCGACGCCGACACGGCCTCGCAGAAGAATGTGTCGTAGCGCTGGTCGACGCCGGGCTCGCGCAGCAGTCGGCACTCGAGCCAGGCGATGCAGTCGGTCGCGAACGGCAGGCCGAGTTCAGGCCCCGCGAAGGTCTCGACGCCGTAACGCCTGAACTTGTCGTCGCCAGCCTCTTCGAGCTCCTTGCCGCCTACGCTGCCCACCGTGTACGCCAGGTCCGCCGATGCGCGACATGGCACCATGATCGACAACACGCCGCTCGCGACGATCAGCTCGCGCGTCCAGGTGCTCTTGTCGAGCACGATCGCGATGCGCGGCGGTGTGAACTCGACCGGCATCGACCATGCGGCCGCCATGATGTTGCGGCGCCCCTCGTGCAGCGCGCCGACCATCACCGTCGGCCCATGGCTGACGAGGCGGCTCGCGTGAGCCAGGTCGACGGGTTTCCGCCACTGCGCGCCGAACAGTGGGTTGCCGGATGTTCGGGTCATGCGATCTTTTCCAGATGTTGGTTGCGAAGTATCGCAGCGCGGTTGCACGTGATCGGCGCATGCGCTACGTTCGTTCCTCGTTTTCGAAGGAGCCTCGCATGAATGCCCGCATCCCCGGCACCGCCATCCCCTCGAAGTCCATCGACGCGGCTGCGCTGCAGTCCTTCGTCGATCAGCAGTGGGACGACGTCATCGTCGACCGACTCACCGAATACATCTCCATCCCGGCCAAGAGCCCGGCCTACGACGAGGACTGGGCCGCGCACGGTCACATCGAGCGCGTCATCACCGATGCCGCACGCTGGGTCGAAGCCCAGAAGGTCGAGGGACTCAAGCTCGAGATCGTCCGCCTCGCCGGCCGCACACCCGTGATGTTCTTCGAGATCCCGGCGACCGACGGGTCACGGCACGAGCCGGATCGCGAACGGGAGAAGACCGCGCGCACCGTGCTGCTCTATGGCCATCTCGACAAGCAGCCGGAGTTCAGCGGCTGGCGTGCGGACCTCGGGCCGTGGATACCGAAGTACGAGGACGGCAAGCTCTATGGTCGCGGCGGTGCCGATGACGGCTACGCGGTATACGCCGCGATCACCGCGATCCAGGGGCTCAAGCGCCAGGGCATCGCGCACCCGCGCTGCGTCGGGCTGATCGAGACCTGCGAGGAGTCGGGCAGCTTCGACCTGCTTCCCTACGTCGATGCCTTGAAGGACCGGCTCGGCGATGTCTCGCTGGTGGTGTGCCTGGACTCGGGCTGCGGCAACTACGAGCAGTTGTGGCTGACGACATCGCTACGCGGCAACGTCACCGGCGTGCTCGAAGTACAGGTGCTCGACGAGGGCGTGCACTCGGGCGACGCCAGCGGTGTCGTGCCCTCGTCGTTCCGGATCATGCGTCAGTTGTTCGACCGTATCGAGGACTCGAACAACGGGCGCCTGCTCCCCGAAAGTTTCCATTGCGACGTGCCGGCCGAACGCATCGAGCAGGCTCGCAAGACGGCCCAGATCCTCGGCGACATGGTGTGGAAACGTTTCCCGTGGTCGTGCGGCGATCACGGCGAGAGCGTGCAGCCGACCACCAAGGATCCGATCCAGGCATTGCTCAACCGGACGTGGGAACCGACCCTGTCGGTCACCGGTGCCGAAGGCTTGCCGCCGCTGGCCGACGCCGGCAACGTGCTGCGGCCGCGCACCGCGTTCAAGCTGTCGCTGCGGCTGCCGCCGCTGGTCGACGGGCCGACCGCGCTGGCCGAACTGAAGAGCGTGCTCGAGGCCGACTCGCCCTACCAGGCGAAGGTCGCGTTCCGGCCCGACCGCGGCGTCGCGACCGGATGGAACGCACCCAACCTCGAACCGTGGCTCGCGCAGGCGCTCGACGACGCGTCGAACGCGACCTTCGGATCACCCTGCGGCTTCCTCGGGCAGGGCGGGACGATCCCGTTGATGAGCATGCTCGAGACCGGCTTTCCAGAGGCGCAGTTCATGGTCTGCGGTGTGCTCGGCCCGCATTCCAACGCACATGGCCCGAACGAGTTCCTGCACGTGCCGTATGCCCGCAAGCTCACTTCGGCGGTGTCGCGGGTGATCGCTGCGGCGGCCGCTGGCGTCGAGCATCCTGTTTGAGGGGCTTGACGCTAGACTGCCCAAGAAATGTCCCTTGCGGTAATACGTAAGGGGTATCCATGACGGCTCTGTCCAAGGTCACGGCGAAATACCAGGCCACCATCCCGGCGGAGATTCGCGAGTTCCGCGGTGTGCGACAGGGAGACACCGTGCAGTACGCCATCGTCGACGGGACCGTGCGGCTCGCTCGTGCGACGCCTCTCGATCTCGCCTATCACGGCGCGGTGGCGGCCACGCTCACCGAATGGGCTTCCAACGCGGACGACGATGCCTACCGCGACCTCTGCGGCGGCATCGCGCGCTTCGAGGTCGTCGTCGTTCCGTTTCCGTTCACCGATCGCGCTGCGGCCAAGCGGCGTCCGGCCTGGTGCTGTCGAGTGCCGATGGGTTCAATCGTGCGGTCAGCCACAGCGTGATAGCGATGATCACCAGCGTGAGCGGCGCAGCGTGGCCTTTCGATATCGCGCTGATCGATCTCGCCGCCGCGGGACTGCCGTCGTCGTCCTTCGTGCGCATGAAACTGTTTACGCTCGACCACCGCTTCGTGCTGCGCAGGACGGGTCGGCTCGGCTCCCGCGACTCGGCGGCTGTAGAGGTGTCGCTGGCCAAGCTGCTGTCGATGCGCGGACCGACATCGAAGTCCTGAATCAAGCCGTCCGGTGATAGCCCTTGGCGCCGATCGCATGCGTCAGGGGACTGCGGAAGTCCTCGTCGCGCGACAGCCCGTCTATCGCTGACATGAAATCGTGGTGCGGTTGCCAGCCGAGTTCGCGGCGCGCCTTCTCGTTGACGTAGACCCGATCGACGGTTTCGAGCATCGACCAGCCGCGCCGCTCGAACTGTGTGACGTAGCCCAGTACCAGTCGTTTCACGACCGATGCAGGTGCCGTGCGCAGCGCCAGGAGATCGTCCTTCGTGAACGGCGATGTCGCGCTGACGATGTAGCGGTCGAAGCCGATGGTGGGCGCCTTCGCGATCGCGAGCAGGTGGGCGTCGACGACGTCCTGGACGTCCGCACGGCAATACAGCAGTTCGTTCAGCTTGAGGTTGGCGTCGGCATGCGCATCGCGGCGTTCGGGCAGGTCGTCGTCCTCGGGAAAGAAGCGCGACGCGCGCAGCACGATGCTCGGCAGCCCGTGTAGCCGATGCATCAGCTCGCAGAGGTTCTCGGCCGCGACCTTCGTGAGTCCGTAGATGTTCTTCGGGATCGGGACGATGTCTTCCGTGATCCAGGTCGCCGGCCCGTCAGGTGTCGGCGCGAGTGCGTCGCCGAACGCGCTGGTCGTGCTCGTGAACACGAACGCGCCGACCTGTCCCGCGACCGCTTCCTCGAGCAGGTTGAGCGTGCCGGTGATGTTGACGTCGACAAAGGCCTGACGCGGATGGGTCTCGACATGCGGCTTGTGCAGCGTCGCCGCGTGCAGCACCGCATCGACGCCGCGCATCGCGCTCGCAACGAATCGCCGGTCGACGATCGAGCCGACGACATCGGTGTAGGGCGATGGCAACACGTCGATGCCCACGACGTCGTGCACGCCGGCGCGCAGCGTGCGCATCAACGCCTCGCCGAGATGGCCGGCGCTGCCGGTGACCAGGATCTTCATCGTGTGCTCACCTGGTCGTACTCGCCTTCTTCATGCGGTCGGTCCATTCGGTCCAGTCCATCGGTTTGCCGCCCGGTGCGTAGCGCTTCTGCAGGTTCTCGAGGACCGAGGTCCAGGCCTTGTCGAAATACTGGAACGTCGCCTCCCACTCCTTGCCGTCCGCGCCGTCCAGGCTCCCCCATCCGGCATGGAACAGCGTTACGCGGGTTTTGATGCCGCGGGGTTCGAACCGCAGGGACGAGGGTGCGTTGCTGGCGCGTGGCCGGCAGCGATGGTGGCGCGTTCTAGTCAAAGCTCAGCATGGTCTTCGGCTGGATCGCGAGATAACGCATCGTGTCCGCGCCCTTCATGCCCGGCTCGCCGTAAGGATTCATGAAGATGTGGAACGCGCCGTCGACGCGGGCATCGATCTCGGCGTCGGGTGCGAAAAAACCCAAGATGCCGGCCCGTGTGGTCCACGCCTCCCAGACCTGGTCGACGGTCGCGTCGACCAGCACTTCCTTTTCGATGGCACGTTCCATGGCAAGGGTCGGACCCGCGAGGGCCAGCAGGAGGAGGTGGGAAGCGATGCGAAGAGTCACGAGTCGATCTTTCGGTGGCAGGTCGTGCAGCGCGAGCCAATATAATGTCGTGCATGTCGAAGAGCGTGCATGTGTCCGAAACGCCGGCGACGCGCTGGTTGCGAGATCGCCACGTCCCGTTCACCGAACATCCCTACGACTACGAAGAGCACGGCGGCACGAGCGTGTCGGCGCGCGCACTGGGCGTCGAAGAGCATGCGGTGATCAAGACACTGGTGATGGAGGACGATGCGGCGAAGCCGTTGATCGTGCTGATGTACGGCGACTGCAAGGTGTCGACGAAGGCGCTGGCGCGCGAGATCGGCGTCAAGCGCATAGCGCCCTGCAAACCCGAGGTCGCGCAGCGGCACAGCGGCTATCAGGTCGGCGGCACGTCGCCGTTCGGCGTGAAGAAAGCGATGCGGACCTACGTGGAGGAGGGCATCCTCGCGTTGCCGACGATCTTCATCAACGGAGGCAGGCGTGGCTACCTGGTCGGCATCGCGCCGCAGGTGCTGGTCGATCGACTCGCAGCGGTGCCGGTGCATTGCGCGCTGGCCGAAACGGAATGAAGAAGACATGAACGCAACGATGGCGACGGTGGTCGCGGTGGTGCTCGCCTACCTGCTCGGCTCGATCTCGTTCGCGATCGTGGTCAGCCGCGTAGCTGGTCTGGCCGACCCGCGCAGCTTCGGCTCGAAGAACCCGGGAGCGACCAACGTCCTGCGCAGCGGCAACAGGGGCGCTGCGGCGGCCACGCTGTTGCTCGACGCGCTCAAGGGCTGGCTCGCGGTGTGGCTCGCTGCGAACCTCGGTTTTCGCTTTGGCATCGACGACACCGGCGTGGCTGCGGTCGCGCTGGCCGTGTTCCTCGGCCACCTCTATCCGCTGTTCTTCGGGTTCAAGGGGGGCAAGGGGGTCGCCACCGCGATCGGCATCCTGTTCGCGCTGGAGTGGTGGCTCGGTGTAGCGACGGTGATGACCTGGTGCGTCATCGTCTTCTTCCTGCGCTACTCGTCCCTTGCAGCGCTGGTCGCCGCGCTGTTCGCGCCGTTCTACTACGCGCTGTTGGTCGGCTTCGACGCGTTCGCAGCCGCCATCGTGGTCATGAGCGCGCTGATCTTCTACCGGCATCGCAAGAACATCGCGAACCTGATCGCCGGCAAGGAGCCGCGGGTCGGTGCGAAGAAGAAGGGCCTGCGGACGAACTGATCAGCGCATCAGCTCGTACGGCCCGCCGACCCCGAGGGCCTTCGTATACGCGGATCGCGCGTGGATGCGTTGCAGCCAGGCCCACAGGTGCGGCTTGCTCGCATCGAGCCCGCCACGGGCCGCGAAGGCCTCGAGCGGAAAGCTCATCTGGATGTCCGCGCCGCTGAAGGCGTCGCCCGCGAACCATGAACGTCCGGCCATCTCGCCTTCCATGTACGCGAGGTGGTTTCGTAACTGCGGTTCGATGAAGCCCTCGCGCGCCTTCTGTGCAACGCCCTTCACGATTGGCTTCACGAAGAAGGGCATCGGGCTCTTTGACAGTCGGCCGAAGATCAGGCTGAGCAGCAGTGGCGGCATTGCCGAGCCTTCCGCGTAGTGCAGCCAATAGGTGAAGCGTCGGCGGGCCTCGGTCCCGGCCGGCGGACGGAAGCGTCCGGCCGTGTCGTAGGCGTCGAGCAGGTACTCGACGATCGCGCCCGACTCGGCCACGGTGATGTCGCCGTCGGTGATGACCGGCGACTTGCCGAGCGGATGCACCTTACGCAATTCGGGCGGCGCGAGCATCGTCTTCGCATCGCGCTGGTAACGCTTGACCTCGTACGCGATGCCGAGCTCTTCGAGCAGCCACAACACGCGCTGCGATCGAGAATTGTTGAGGTGATGGACGATGATCATCGAGGATTCTCGTGAGAGTTCGGGCTGAGTGGCAACGCGCCGAAGGATAAGGGAGATCGTCGGGGTCGGGCGATAATCGCGGTCCTGTTCGCAGAGTCCTATATGTCCCATCTCGTCATCGCCTCCGGCAATCCCGGCAAGCTCCGTGAGTTCGCCGCGCTGCTCGCGCCGCTCGGCCTCGACGCGGTCGGGCAGGGCACGCTCGGCATCGACGACGCCGAGGAGCCGCATGTCACCTTTATCGAGAACGCGCTCGCGAAGGCACGTCACGCGAGTGCCGCATCGGGCCTCCCCGCGCTGGCCGACGACTCCGGTCTCTGCGTCGATGCGCTGGGTGGACTGCCCGGTGTGCGATCGGCGCGCTTTGCGGAAGGGTCGTCGACCGGAGGTCGCGCCGAGCAGGACCACCGCAACAACGCGAAGTTGATCGAGGCCCTCGACGGCATCGAGCGAAGCGACGCGTGGTTCGTCAGCGTCCTCGCCTTCCTGCGCCATCCCGACGACCCCGAGCCCATCGTCACCGTCGGGCGCTGGAAAGGCGCGATCGTCGCTACGCCACGCGGCGAGAAAGGCTTCGGCTACGACCCGCACTTCTGGTTGCCCGACCTGGGCCTGACCGCCGCCGAACTCGATCCCGCGCGCAAGAACCGCATCAGCCACCGGGCGATCGCGATGCGTCAACTCGCCGAGGCGCTGAAGCTTCGCGGCTTCGTCCCGCGATGATCCCGATCATTCCGGTTGGCGCTTCCATCCGCGTCGCAAGTCGGCCGCGCGGCCCGACGCAACGCTTCCGGCTCGCGGCGTTGCCACCGCTGGCGCTTTACATCCACTTTCCGTGGTGCGTGAAGAAGTGTCCTTACTGCGACTTCAATTCGCACGAGCAACCCGGCGGCGTCGCGGCGATCCCCGAAGAGCGCTACGTCGACGCGTTGGTCGCGGACCTCGATCGCGTCGTGCCGCAGGTCTGGGGCAGGCGTGTGCATGCGATCTTCATCGGCGGCGGCACCCCCAGCCTGATCGCGCCGAAAGCGATCGACCGGCTGCTCTCCGAGGTCCGCGCGCGCGTCGTGCTCGAGGCCGACGCTGAGATCACGCTGGAAGCCAACCCGGGCACCGTCGAGGCCGGGCGCTTCGCGGACTATCGCGCGCTCGGCATCAACCGGCTTTCGCTCGGCATCCAGAGCTTCGACGATCGTTTCCTCAAGGCCCTCGGTCGCATCCACGACGGCGCCGAGGCGCGTCGCGCGGTGGAGATCGCACTCGCGCATTTCGACAACATCAATCTCGACCTGATGTATGGACTGCCCGGACAGGACGCGTCGGATGCCGCGCGCGACGTCGCCCAGGCGCGCGCGTTCGCGCCTTCGCATCTGTCGCTCTATCAACTCACGCTCGAGCCGAACACGCTGTTCGCGAAGTACCCGCCGCGGCTGCCCGACGAGGACATGGCCGATGCGATCGACGCGGCGATCGCGCATGAAGTCACGATCGGTGGCTGGCGCCGTTACGAAGTCTCGGCCTACGCGATGCCCGGGCGCGAGTCGCGGCACAACCTCAACTACTGGAACTTCGGCGATTACCTCGGCATCGGGGCCGGCGCGCACGGCAAGCTGTCGTTCCCCGACCGCATCGTCCGGCAGACGCGCATCCGCAATCCCGACCTCTACCTAGATCGTTTCGCGAACGCGATGGCGGCCTACGACGAGGAGCCGGTCGACGACGAGGCCTTGCCCTTCGAGTTCATGCTCAACGCGATGCGGCTGGTCGAAGGCGTCCCCCTGCGGCGCTTCGAGGAGCGAACCGGGCTGTCGCTGGCGGCGATCGAAGCGCCGCTGGCCGTCGCCGAATCGCGCGGACTGATCGAGCGCGATGCGTTCCAGGTACGACCGACCGCCCGGGGACTGCTGTTCCTCAACGACCTGCAGGGTCTTTTCTTGCCCTCGGCGAATCGCTAGCGCAAGAACGCGGGATCGGGGTCACGCAGCCGGCAGTGCATCGATACGATGCGCGCCTGTGTGCACGCGCACTACTATGGTGAATTGTCGTCCGCCGTGACGCATCGATTTGCGCCTTTGCCGGGCTTCGCGCGGGATCGGACGTCGTCTGAGGCGTGGCATGGAAGGTGCTATATTTTCGGGCGGCCGCGATGCCCCTGTGGATCTACCAGCCCGCTCGCGGACCGTCCTCCGTTTCCTCCCCGTTTCCCAAAAAACCGATTTCAGGAGAGTTGTCGATGAGCATGACCGCTGCAGACGTGTTGAAGATGGTCAAGGACAACGAGGCGAAGTTCGTCGACTTCCGCTTCACCGACACCAAGGGAAAGGAGCAACACGTCACCGTGCCCATCTCGCATTTCGGGCAGGAGAAGTTCGACGACGGTCACGCCTTCGACGGCTCGTCGGTCGCCGGCTGGAAGGGCATCGAAGCGTCGGACATGCTGCTATACCCGGATCCGAACAGCGCCTTCATCGATCCGTTCCGTGAAGAGACCACCGTCTGCATCAGTTGCGATGTGATCGAGCCGTCGGACGGCAAGGGCTACGAGCGCGATCCGCGCTCGCTGGCCAAGCGGGCCGAGGCGTACCTGAAGTCGTCGGGTATCGGCGACGTCGCGTACTTCGGTCCGGAACCCGAATTCTTCATCTTCGACCAGGTCCGCTGGGGCGTGGACATGTCGGGCTGCTTCGTCAAGATCGACTCGGAAGAAGCTTCCTGGTCCACCGGTCTCAAGATCGAGGGCGGCAACCTGGGCCATCGTCCGGCCGTCAAGGGCGGCTACTTCCCGGTCCCGCCGGTCGACTCGCTGCAGGACATGCGCTCGGAGATGTGCCTGATCCTTGAGGCGATCGGCGTGCCGGTCGAGGTCCACCACCACGAAGTCGCGGGTGCGGGCCAGTGCGAGATCGGCACCAAGTTCTCGAGCCTGGTCGAGCGGGCCGACTGGATCCAGAAGATGAAGTACGTGATCCACAACGTCGCACACTCGTACGGCAAGACGGCCACATTCATGCCGAAGCCCATCGTCGGCGACAACGGCTCGGGCATGCACGTGCACATGTCGGTCTGGAAGGGCGGCACCAACCTGTTCGCGGGCGATGGCTATGCAGGCCTCTCCGAGTTCGCGCTTTACTACATCGGCGGCATCATCAAGCACGCCCGCGCGCTCAACGCGATCACCAACCCTGGCACCAATTCGTACAAGCGTCTGGTGCCGGGCTTCGAGGCACCGGTCAAGCTGGCCTACTCGGCCCGCAATCGCTCCGCCTCGATCCGCATTCCCTACGTGCAGAGCCCGAAGGCCCGTCGCATCGAAGTGCGCTTCCCGGATCCGTCGTCGAATCCCTACCTCGCATTCGCTGCGCTGCTGATGGCCGGCCTCGACGGCGTCGAGAACAAGATCCATCCGGGCGAGTCGTCCGACAAGAACCTCTACGACCTGCCGCCGGAAGAGGACGCGAAGATCCCGACCGTTTGCTCCAGCCTCGACCAGGCGCTCGAGCACCTGGACAAGGATCGTGCGTTCCTGACCAAGGGCGGCGTGTTCACCGACGGCATGATCGACGCGTATATCGATCTCAAGCAGGAAGAGGTCACGCGCTTCCGCATGACGACGCACCCGGTCGAGTTCGACATGTACTACTCGCTCTGATCGGACCTGCCCGAAACACGCGGCGCTTCGGCGCCGCGTTTCGTTTGTGCACGCGATACCGGTGATGCGCGTTGAAGAGGTCAGGTGCCATGGACCTGCGGATCATTGGCGCTATCATCCCTTTTGCCTTTTGCGCCGCGCGTCTCGCGCAACGGTACTTACTCAGGAAAGTCCATGCCGGGTCGTACTCTCGCCGTTTTCGTGTCGCTGACCCTGGCGTTGCTCGTGACGAGTGGCGCTGCGCATGCCCAGCAGGACACGTATTACAAGTGCATCGACGAACGCGGCAACACCACGTTCACGAACACGGGCAGCACGAAGGGCTGCACCAAGATGACCGCCGATCCGGTCGTGATCCCCAAAGGCATCAACACCCCGAAGTCGTCTTCGGCCCAGACGCCGTCCGGCTTTCCGAAGGTCGACGGCGCGATGCAGAAGTCGCGCGACAGCGACCGCCGGCGCATCCTCGAGGACGAGTTGCGCGACAAGGAGGCGCGGCTCGCCGACCTGAAGCGCGATTACAACAACGGTGAACCCGAGCGGCAGGGCGGCGAACGCAACTACCAAAAGTACCTGGACCGCACCGCACGACTGAAGGAAGACGTCTCACGGGCCGAAAGCGACGTTGCCTCGATTCGCAGCGAGCTCGGCAAGGTCCAATAGTCCTTCGCCGGCGCCGGTCGCCGCGCGTTTGCACGACCCTTCAGCTGGAAACCGCCCTTGCCTTCACCGTTCAGCCTGCCTCCGCGCGGCACTGCCCGCTTCGCGGGCCTCGACCTGCTGACTTCGGCCGTCATCATCCTCGATGACAAAGGCTGCGTGGCGTTCGCCAACACCGCGGCGGAGACGATGCTCGGCTTTTCGCTGCGCACGGTCCGCGGGCAGCGACTGTCGTCGATGCTGGTGAACGGGACGCTGATCGACGAGCTGTTCGCAGACGCCCGACGCCTCGAATACGCCAACAAGCGCCTCGATTTCCAGCTCCACCGTCCCGGTCGCGACGCGGTGCAGGTCCACGCCATCGTCACGGTTCTGCACGACGAGCCACGCACGCCGGTGCTGTTGGAGATGCAGGAGACCGATCAGCAGCGACGCATCGACCGCGAGGAGCGGCTGCACGACCAGAGCCAGATCAACCGCGAGCTGATCCGCAACCTGGCGCACGAGATCAAGAACCCGCTCGGTGGCATCCGCGGCGCAGCGCAGCTGCTGCAGATGGAGATGTCGTCGCCGCCGTTCGCAGCCGAGATGAACGAGTACGCGGAGGTGATCATCAAGGAGGCCGACCGCCTGCAGAGCCTCGTCGACCGCCTGCTGGCGCCGCACCGTCGCGCGCGCATCGTCGGTGACGTCAACATCCACGAGGTGTGCGAGCGGGTGCGCAGCGTGATGATGGCCGAGTACCACGGCGGGCTGGTGATCGCGCGCGACTACGACGCCAGCATCCCCGAATTTCGTGGCGACAAGGAACAGCTGATCCAGGCGCTGCTCAACATCGCGCACAACGCGTCGCAGGCGCTCGGCGCGCACATTTCCCGGGGCGAGGCGGAGATCGTGTTGCGCACGCGTATCGTCCGACAGGTCACGATTGCCAGAACGCGTCACCGCTTGGCACTGGAATTGCATGTGGTCGACAACGGTCCGGGAATCGACGCTGAAATTTGCGATCGGGTCTTCTTGCCGCTGGTGTCGGGGCGCGAAGGAGGAACCGGACTCGGGTTGACGCTCGCACAGACCTTCGTCGAGGAACATCACGGGACCATCGACTTCGAAAGTCGACCCGGTCTGACCGACTTCCGCATCCTGTTGCCCCTGCCATGACGCACAACGCCTGCCTGGATTCAGTGACTACGACCCTTCCTCGTTCGATTCCTTCCTTCCTCTCCGCGCGGTCGCGTGCCCTGGCCGCGGGTGCGCCGCGATGAAGCCGATCTGGGTCGTGGACGACGACCAGTCGATTCGCTGGGTGCTCGAGAAGACGCTGGCGCGCGAGAGCCTCGCGTGCCGCAGCTTCAGCAACAGCGCCGACGTGCTGGTCGCGATGGAGACCGGGTCGCCGCAGGTGCTGGTGTCCGACATCCGCATGCCGGGCGGCAACACGCCCAACGCGGGGCTCGAGATCCTGCAGGCCGCGAAGGCCAAGTATCCGGGCCTGCCGGTGATCATCATGACGGCGTTCTCCGACCTCGAGAGCGCCGTGTCGGCGTTCCAGGGCGGTGCGTTCGAGTACCTTCCTAAGCCCTTCGACGTCGACCAGGCCGTGGAGCTGATCCGCCGCGCGGTCGACGAAAGCCTGCGCGAATCGGCCATCGAAGAGAAGATGGAGGCGGCGCCCGAGATCCTCGGCCAGGCGCCCGCGATGCAGGACGTGTTCCGTGCGATCGGTCGCTTGTCGCAGTCGAACGTGACCGTGCTGATCACCGGCGAGTCGGGTACCGGCAAGGAGCTGGTCGCGAAGGCGTTGCATCGCCACAGCCCGCGCGCCGCGCATCCGTTCATCGCACTTAACACCGCCGCCATTCCCAAGGAGTTGCTCGAGTCCGAACTGTTCGGTCACGAGCGCGGCGCCTTCACCGGCGCGCAGAGCATGCGTCGCGGCCGCTTCGAGCAGGCCGAGAACGGCACGCTCTTCCTCGACGAGATCGGCGACATGCCCTCGGAGTTGCAGACACGTCTCCTGCGCGTGTTGTCCGACGGTCATTTCTACCGGGTCGGTGGGCACAGCCCCATGAAGGCCAACGTGCGCGTCATCGCGGCCACGCACCAGAACCTCGAGGACCTCGTGCGGCAGGGCATGTTCCGCGAGGACCTTTACCACCGCCTCAACGTCATTCGGCTTCGCCTGCCCGCGCTGCATGAGCGCGCGGAGGACATCCCGCTGCTCGCGCGCAGCTTCCTGCACAAGAGCGCGCGGGAGCTCGGGGTCGAATCGAAGCGGCTGTCCGATGCCGCGATGAAGCTGTTCGTTACGCTGCCTTTCCCGGGCAACGTCCGACAGCTCGAGAACCTTTGTCACTGGCTGACCGTGATGGCGCCGGCCCAGGTGGTCGAGGTCAAGGACCTGCCGCCCGAGATGCGCGGGGCCGCGCCCGAGGTCGCGCGCGTGACCTCGTTGTCGAGGACGGTGACGCACGGCGACAGCGCCGCGCGTCACGAAGGCCATGCAGTGGGAGCGGGCGACGGCAGCCTGCAATCCGACGACGTGTGGCGGATGGAGCTCGAGCGCATGGCTGCGCACATGCTGGCGCTGGATCGCCACGACGTGATGGATGCGTTGACCCGCCAGTTCGAGGCGACGCTGATCCGCATGGCTTTGCGTCACACCGGCGGACGTCGCATCGAGGCGGCGCAGCGGCTGGGTATCGGCCGCAACACGATCACCCGGAAGATCCAGGACCTCGGGCTCGACGAGGTCCGCTAAGGAGGCACCGAACCTCAGTCCAGCGTGAGCGTCGCGATCACCGGTGCGTGATCGGAAGGCTGTTCCTTCTTCCGCTCGTCGCGGTCGATGACGCACGCTGTGCACAGCGGCTTGAGCGCATCCGACAGCAGGATGTGATCGATGCGCAGGCCCGCGTTGCGACGGAAGCCGAGCATCCGGTAGTCCCACCACGAGAATGACTTGGGCGGCTGCTCGAACAGGCGAAACGCGTCGTGGAAGCCGATTGCCTCGATCGCCTTCAACGCCGCCTTCTCGGGTTCGGAGAACAACACCTGGCCCTCCCAGGCCTTCGGGTCGTGAACGTCACGATCCTCGGGCGCGACGTTCCAGTCACCCAGCACGACGAGCCGTGGATGCGCCTTCGCCTCCTCGGCCAGCCAGTCGCGCAGCGCCTGGAACCAGGCGAGCTTGTAGACGTACTTCTCGGACTCCACCGACTGGCCGTTCGGCACGTAGACGCAGACCACGCGGACCCCATTGACCGTCGCGGCGATGACGCGTTTCTGCTCGTCCGCGAAGCCGGGGATGTCGATGGTGACGTCGCTCGCCGGCATGGCCAGCGGCGTGAGGATCGCGACGCCGTTGTAGGTCTTCTGTCCGATGAAGGCCGCGCCGTAGCCGCCTTCCGCGAGCGCGGCCGACGGGAACTTGTCGTCGGTCAGCTTGGTTTCCTGCACGGCCAGCACCTCGACCGGATGGCGCTGCAGCCAGTCGAGGACGTGCGGCAGGCGGATCTTCAGCGAGTTGACGTTCCAGGTGGCGATGCGCATCGGAGCGGGTCTTCGGTTCGGGATCGCGAACCATAACCGAAACAATCAGCGCTGCACGCCCCAGCGCCGCACAGTGACGCGCTCGATCGTGTCGAACACCAGGTTCTCGAAGAGCATACCGATGATGATCACGGTCGCGAGGCCCGCGAACACGCGATCGGTGTAGAGCTCGTTGCGGTTCTGGAAGATGTACCAGCCGAGTCCGCCGTTGCCCGACGACGCGCCGAAGAACAGCTCGGCCGCGATCAACGTGCGCCACGCGAAGGCCCATCCGATGCGCAGGCCCGACAGGATCGCCGGCAGCGCCGACGGCACGAGGATGAAAAGCGTGTAGCGCAGGCCGCGTAATCCGTAGTTGCGGCCAGCCATGCGCAGTGTCTCGGGTACGCCCTGGAAACCTGCGAACGTGTTGAGCGCGAGCGGCCACAGCACCGAATGCACGAGCACGCAGATCAGGCTCGCCTTGCCGAGTCCGAACCACAGCAGCGCGAGCGGCAACAACGCGATCGCGGGTAGTGGATTGAACATCGAGGTCAGCGTCGACAGCAGGTCGCGACCGATGCGCGTCGAGATCGCCAGCGCCGTGAAGAAGAAAGCCACGACGATGCCGATCGCATAGCCTTCGATCAGCAGCGTCAGCGAGACCCAGGCCTTGGCCGGGAGCTCGCCGCTCACGACGTCCGCGATCCAGGCCCGCGCGGCCTGCGAGAAGGTCGGCAGCAGCAGGTCGTTGCCGGCCATTCGCGCCACGACTTCCCAGAGCAGCGCGAGGACCACGACGATGACGCTTTTGCGCAGCGTCGGATGGGCGAGCAGCCGCGTCGTGAACGACAACGTTCGTTCGGGCAGGACGTCCGTCAGCGGCTCGAGCGGGCGCTCGAACTCCGCGCGAATCGGCGGGGAGATGGCGCTCATGACGCGATGGCCTCGCCTTCGAACAGCAGGCGATGGATGCGTTGCGCCTGGGCCTGGAAAGCAGGACTGCCCATGCCGTGCAGGTCGAAGTCGTGCGCGTTGAGCTCGGCGCGTACGCGCGCCGGACGCGGCGACAGCACGACGACGCGGTTACCCACGACCAGCGCTTCCTCGATCGAGTGCGTGACGAACAGGAGCGTGAAGCCGATGTCTTCCCACAGCGCGAGCAGCTCTTCCTGCATCTGCCGACGGGTCAGTGCATCGAGTGCCGCGAAGGGTTCGTCCATCAGCAGGACACGCGGCTGCATTGCGAGCGCGCGTGCGATGGCGACGCGTTGCTTCATGCCCCCGGACAGCGTGTGCGGATAGGCGTCGGCGAACTCGGCGAGGCGCACCTTGGCCAGTGCGTCGAGGGCACGCTGACGCGCTTCGACCTTGCTGCAACGCTTCGCGGCGAGCAGTGGGAACATGACGTTCGCGAGCACCGTCTTCCACGGCGGCAGCTGATCGAACTCCTGGAACACCACGATGCGGTCGGGGCCAGGCCCATGGATCGCCCTGCCGTCGAGGCGGATCTCGCCTTCGCGCGGCTCGACGAATCCGGCGATGGCCTTCAGCAGCGACGACTTGCCGCAGCCCGAGGCGCCGAGCAGCACCAGCCGATCGCCGCGATGCACGTCTAAGGACACGCGATGCGTGGCACGGACGACACGATCGCCGGTCGCGTATTCGAGCGTCACGCCATCGACCTGCAGCAATGGACCGGCCGATGGCTGCTCCACGACGGACCGGGTGCGATGCCGTGGAAGGACATCGACCCGTGCCTGATCCTGGCGCAGGGCAAAGGGTGCGAAGGCCGCCATCGTCAGCTCGCGGCCGCGTCGTGCGCGTCGTCGAAGACGTAGTCCTTCGCGGACGCGGGCTTCTGCTTGATGACGCCGACGCGATACATGAAGTCGGCGAGCATGAAGGTATTCTGCAATGGGAGCTTGTAGTCGACGTCGGGGCTGCGAATCACCTTCAGCAGGAGCGCGCGATCCATGCCCGAGCGGTTGGTGCGAATGAAGATGTCGGCTGCCAGTTCCGGATCCGACTTGACCAGCGCCACCGCTTCGGTCAGGCCCTCGATCAAGGCGCGGTAGGTCTTCGGGTTGTCGGCGCGGAACTTCTCGGTGGCGTAGAGCACCGCGGCGGCGGACGGTCCGCCGAGCACGTCGTAGCTGTTCAACAGCACGTGCACCGCCGGATTGCCGGCGAGCTCCTGCTGCTGGAACGGCGGACTCGAGAAGTGCGCCGAGATCTCGCTGCCGCCCTTGAGCATCGCTGCAGTGGCCTCGGGATGCGCGAGCGCGACCTGCAGCTTGTCGAACTTGTTGTACTGCGCGTCGCCCCACTTCTTCGCGGACGCGAGCTGCAGGAGACGCGATTGCATCGAGACGCCCGACGCCGGCAATGCGATGCGGTCCTTGTCCGTCAGATCGTCGATCGACCTCACGGCGGGGTTGTTGGTGACGAGCTCGTAGGGCAGGTTCCCCAAAGACGCGACGGCCCTTACGTTCTGGCGTCCACGCGTGCGGTCCCAGATCGTCAGCATCGGACCGACGCCCGCACCGGCGACGTCGATCGAACCGGACAGCAGCGCCTCGTTGATCGAAGCGCCTCCCGACAGCTTGACGAACTCGACCTTGACGTCGACCCCCAACGCCTTGCCGTGCTTCTCGACCAGCTTCTGGTCTTGCGCGACGTTGAGCAGCAAATAGATGATGCCGAACTGCTCGGCGATGCGCAGTTGTCCTTCGGCGCGGGCCGTGGGCACGGCCAGCGATGCGGCGATCGCGAAGACGACCGCGCTCTTCTTCAGATGACGAAGCATGGATTCCTTGTGTGGAGCGACTGCGCGATCAGGCCGGTGCGTCGCCTTCGATGGTCGTGCGATTGAGACGCCGACGCATGTGGTCGGGGCAACCGGCCGCCAGGTGGATGACGGAGCGGTTGTCCCAGAACACCATGTCGTGGGCCTGCCAGTGATGCCGGTAGATGTGCTCGGGCCGCGCGCTGTGCGCGAACAGCCGATCCAGCAGCTCGCGGCTTTCGTCGTCGGGCAGGCCGACGATGCGCGTCGTGAAGTGCTCGCCGACGAACAGTGCCTTGCGGCCGTTGCCGGGATGGGTGCGCACGATCGGATGGTCGACCGGCTGGACCTCGGCGATCTGCTCGGCGGTCAGTGCCGGACGCCACGGGCTGCGTTGCCGCAGCTCCTCGTACTTGGCGAGATACGAGTGTTCGGCGCGGCGTCCTTCGATTGCCTTCAGCAGGTCGGCGGGCAGCGTCTCGTAGGCGAGATGCATGTTCGCGAACAGCGTGTCGCCGCCCTCTTCGGGCAACTCCTGCGCGAGCAGCATCGAGCCGAGGCTGGGCTTTTCCTTGTACGACAGGTCGGAGTGCCAGTAGTGACCGGCATCGCCGAGCCCGATCGGCTGGCCGTTCTCCTTGATGTTGGAGACGACCAGGATCTCGGGATGACCAGCCAACTGGAACTGGCGCAGCACGTGGATCTGCAACGGCCCGAAGCGACGGCTGAAGGCGATCTGCTGCTCGGGCGTGATGCGCTGGTCGCGGAAGACGACCACGTGATGATCGAGATGTGCCCGCACGATCGGGGCGAACTGCTCGTCGCTCGGCGGTTGCGACAAGTCGAGACCACGGACTTCGGCGCCGAGCGGCGCGTCGAATGCCTGGATGTGGATCGAGGGTACGGCGGAGGTTTTGCGCGCTGGACTCGGGACGGTGGTCATAAAGCGGACGACCGCTGCGCGCGGCAACGATCTCAAGTTGCAAGCGGCGCAGTTTAGTCGGCTAGCGCGCGCCTGCGAACGACCGAATCGGCATTCGCTTCCATGCAAATGGAATGAAGCAGGGCACGCGTCCTTCTCTTGCTTGCTAGAAGCGGAAACCCGATGGGTTCGTCGTCGCGGGCGGCGTCGTTGCCGTTGCATCGCGCCGCGCCGGGGTGGTCGGGGCGGCCGGTGTCTGAGCGATGCTCTGTCCGGCACCCTTCGTGTTCGGCGACAGCGGCGTGGCCGCCGTGCTCTGGTAGTCGCGCGGCAAGGTCGAGGTCGCCGGGTAGCCGGCGCTGTCGAGCAGGCTGCTCAACGCGACCTGTGAGAAGCCGATCGACTTGCGGTTGCCGACCGTCACCACCGGCGCGGTGCCGTCGGGCGACTGCTGTTTGAAGAGGGCGATGTCCTCGTCGCTGGTGACCGTCTTCTCGCTAAACGGCACGCCGCGGCCGCGCAGGTAAGCGCGGGCGTCGTCGCAAGGCCCGCACTTGTCGCCGGTGTAGAGCGTCACCGGAAAGCGGGTCGTAGCCTGCTGCAGTTCGAACGGCAGCGCGGGACCGGCAGTGGTACCGCCGAGCTTCTTCTGCTCGACGATCTTGGCCGTCGGCGGTGGCGGCGTGTCGCTGTAGGTCACGCGACCGTCGGCGCCGATCGACTTGTATTGCGCCGACGCCGTACCCGCCGCGACGAGCAACCCGCCGGCCATGAAGATCTTCCACGCTTGCATCGTCATCGCTTCCTCTTCGGATGGGGTCAGGCCGTATCGACCATGCCATTGTGCCGGAGCAGCGCTTCGAGGCCCGGTTCGCGGCCGCGAAACGACACGAACGACTCGATCGCCGGACGGCTGCCGCCGACGCCGAGGATCTCTTCGAGGAAGCGCGCACCGGTGGTCGGGTTCAGCACGCCGTCCTCCTCGAACTGCGCGTACGCGTCGGCCGACAAGACCTCGGCCCACTTGTAGCTGTAGTAGCCGGCCGCGTAACCGCCCGCGAAGATGTGCGAGAACTGGTTGGGCTGACGGTTGTAGCTCGGCACCTCGAACACGGCCACGCTCTTGCGGACTTCGTTCAGCAGGTCCAGCACCGACCGGCCGTCGCGCGGATCGAAGCGACTGTGCAGTTGCATGTCGAAGATCGCGAACTCGAGCTGGCGCAGCGTCTGCAGTCCCGCCTGGAAGTTCTTCGCCGCGAGCATGCGGTCGAACAGCGCCCGCGGGATGGGCGCGCCCGTGTCGATCTGCGCCGTCATGTGTTCGACGACGTCCCACTCCCAGCAGAAGTTCTCGAGGAACTGCGACGGCAGTTCGACGGCGTCCCATTCCACGCCGCGGATGCCGGTCACCGCCGACTCGTCGACGCGCGTCAGCATGTGATGCAGCCCGTGGCCGAACTCGTGGAACAGCGTGTTGACTTCGGAGTGCGTGAACAGGGCCTCCCGCACGACCTGGCCCGACGCGTCGCGAAGCGGCTCGGAGAAATTGCAGGTGAGGTAGGCGATCGGGGTACGACAGCTTCCGTCGGCCCGCAGGGCCCGGCTGCGCGCCGACGCCATCCACGCGCCGCTGCGCTTGCCGACGCGGGCGTAGAGATCGAGATAGAACTGCGCGACGAGATTTCCCGACGCATCGACGAGGTCGAAGAACTTCACGTCCGGGTGCCACAGCGACGGTGCGTCGTCGCCGACCCGTTGGAGCGCCTCGACGGCGAACAGGCGGCTGACGACGCGGAACAATCCCTGGAGCACCTTGGTCTCGGGAAAGTATTCCTTCACCTCCTGCTGCGAGAAGGCGTAGCGGTGTTCACGCAGGCGCTCGGACGCGAAGGTGATGTCCCAGGCTTCCAGGTGATCGAGTCCCAGGTGCTGCTGCGCGAAGCCCTGCAGTTCGTCGCGATCCCGCATGCCGAACGGTCGGGCGCGTACGCGCAGCTCCTCGAGGAAACGCAGCACGTCGGCGGGGGAGTCGGCCATCTTGGGGACCATCGACAGGCTGGCGTAGTCGTCGTACTCGAGCAGGGTCGCGGCTTTTGCACGCAACGCGAGGATGCGGGTGATCAGCGGGCCGTTGTCCTGATCGGGGCTGCCGAACTCGGACGCGCGCTTGGAGTAGGCCGCGTACACGGTCTCGCGCAGCGAGCGGTCCTTCGCGAACTGCATGACCGCGAGGTACGACGGCATGTGCAGCGTCACGCGGTAGCCAGACACACCGGCCGTCTCGGCGCGGGACTTCGCGGCCGCGAGCGCATCGTCGGGCAGGCCGTCGAGGGCGGCTGCGTCCGCGAGGTCGAGCACGAACGCGTTGGTCGCGTCGAGGACATGTTCGGAGAACGACTGCGACAGCATGGCCAACTCGTCTTCGATCGCAGCTAGGCGCGCCTTTTCGACCGGCGGCAACTCAGCGCCGCCGAGTCGGAAGTCGCGCAAGGCATTGACGATCACGCGTTGTCGGACCTGCGTCAGCGACGCGAAGTCGGCCGACGCCTCGATCGCCCGATAGCGATCGAACAAGGCCTCGTTCTGCGACAGCGCGGTCCAGAACTCGGTGATCTTCGGCAGGCAGATGTTGTAGGCCGCGCGCAGCGGCGGCGTGTCCGAGACGGCGCTCAGATGCGAGACCGCCGACCAGATGTGACTCACCTGCTCCGTCGCGGCCTCGAAGGGCTCGACGAACGACGACCAGGTATTGGCGCTCGGGTCCGTCTGCAGTCGCTCGATCGCTGCGGTCGCCTCGGCGAGGACCGTCGTCACCGCGGGCACCACGTGCGTGGCTTCGATCGCGTCATAGCGAAACGTGTCGGCAATTGCTAGGAGGGGATTCGGCACGTGGTCTGTCGTCATGGCGGGGTGGTCAGGGTGGGGCGGCCGCCCTTTCGGCGGACAGCACGGTATTGTCGAGCAGCATCGCGATGGTCATGGGGCCGACGCCGCCGGGCACCGGCGAGATCCATCCTGCGACCTCGCGCACGGCCGAAAAATCCACGTCGCCGACCAGTTTGCCGGCCGCGTCGCGGTTCATGCCGACGTCGACCACCGCGGCCTGCGGCTTGACCATGTCGGCCGTCACGGTCGACGCACGGCCGACCGCCGCGACGACGATGTCCGCCTGCCGCACCAGATCCGCCAGTCCGCGGGTCGCGCTGTGGCAGATGGTCACGGTGGCGTGGCGGGCCAGCAGCATGAGCGCCATGGGCTTGCCGACCGTGTTGCTACGGCCGATGACGACCGCGTGCGCGCCGGCGATCGGCACTGCCGCGTCGTCCAACATCCGCATGACGCCGTAGGGCGTGCACGGACGAAAGCCGACGCCACCATCGATGCGGCCGGTCATCAGCGCGCCCGCCGACAGCATGTGGAAGCCGTCGACGTCCTTTTCGATGGCGATCGCCTCGATCACGCGCGCCGGATCGATCTGCGGCGGGAGTGGCATCTGGACCAGGATGCCGTTGACGGTCCGGTCGCAATTGAGCCGGGCGATGACGTCGAGCAATGCGGCTTCGGAAGTGGTGGACGACATCCGGTGCAACTCCGAGCGGATCCCGACATCGGCGCACGCCTTGACCTTGTTGCGGACGTAGATCTGAGAAGCGGGGTCGTCGCCGACCAGCACGACGGCTAGGCCGGGCGGCTTACCGCGACGGCTCAGCACGTCGATCCGCGGCGACATTTCCTGCCGAAGGCGCGCGGACAGGGCGGTTCCGTCAAGCAAGCGGGCGGTCATGATCGATGCTGAATGTGGGGAAACCCGCTGCGTAAAGAGTCGGAGCGGAACCGGAAAATATGGCGGGCGCGGAGCTTAGCATGGTGTCATTCGCCCGCCGAGACCCCTCTTCGGGGGTCGGCCGACGACTCTAAAAAGTGTCGGATTGCTTTCCAATCAGCAAGGATCGAACGCACTAATCTTTTCTCAGAACGTTTTGATTCAATGGTTTACGAGATCCGGCATAGCCCTTGCAAGGAGTGAACACAAGTTTGCGCAATGGCGCGTGTTGAAGTTCACATAATTAATGAGGGAGAACTCCCGATGAAGCCCATCCGCTTCGCGCTGTCGGCACTGGCCCTTTGCATGGCCGTACCGGCATTCGCCGTCACCACCACCACTTACAACTTCTCCGGATCGGCGACCACGGCGACCAATCCTGGCGCTGGTACGAACGCGACGACCACGTCGGCTGGCGTGACGACCTTCCAGAACTCGAGCGTGTCGCAATACGGACAGGGCGGCACCAACTACGGAAATACGATCACCTGGGGCGGCTCGACAGCCAACTCGAACGTGACGGTTTCGGCCTGGTCGACGACCGGCACGGCCAACAAATTCCAGACGGCGTTCATCGGGAATTATGCCGGTGATCTGGGGGTCACGAGCCAGCCGGGCGGTACTGCCGCCAACACGGAACTGACCGCCAACAACATGCCGAACCAGTCGAACAACCAGCACGCCATCGACAACGTCGGTGCCTACGACGCCCTGGTGTTCTCGTTCGCCAGCGCCGTCACGCTGTCGCAGGTCTCGATCGGCTTCCCGTCTGCGAACAGCGGCCTCGATTCCGATTCGACGATCCTCTATTACAAGGGCACGGGCATTCCGTCCAGCACCCTTTCAGCCCGGACGACGTCCGACCTGGTCAGCTCCGGACAGTGGGGCATCGCGACGAACATCGGCAACATGGCGGTCGGCAACAACGCGACCGGACTGTCGACGGCGATCTCGTCGCAGTACTGGCTGGTCGGTGCCTACATGGGGATCGTCGGACCCGTCGCCAGCGGCACGGTGGACGTCGGCAACGATTACTTCAAGGTCAACGGCCTGACCACGGTGCGCGCTTCGACCGTACCCGAGCCCAGCTCGATCGCTCTGCTCGGTATCGCAGGCGTCGCGTTGCTGGCCGGCCGTCGTCGCAAGATGCGCAAGGGCTGAAGATTTTCAGGGTGGGTGGCAAATTTACCCCCGCTTCGGCGGGGTTTTTTTCGCCCTCGTGCCGCCTCAACCGCGGGTGAGCGCGAGTCGCAGCAGGTCAGCGACCGTGCCGGCGTTCAGCTTGTCCATGATGTTGGCGCGATGCGCCTCGACCGTCTTGATGCTGATCCCGAGGTCGTCGGCGATCTGCTTGTTCAGGCGGCCGGCCACGATGCATTCCAGCACCTGACGCTCGCGTGCCGTCAGGCGCGACAACAGGCCTTCGCGCTCGCGCTCCCGCTTGCGCGTCTCGGCCTCGTCTTCGGCCGCCGCGAGCATGCGTTCGACGGAGGCGCGCAGGTCCGCCTCGTTGAACGGCTTCTCGATGAAGTCGACGGCGCCCTTCTTCATCGTTGCCACCGCCATCGGCACGTCGCCGTGCCCGGTAATGAAGAGGATCGGGAGATTGACGCCGCGTGCGACCAGCTGCTCCTGCAGCTCCAGCCCGCTCATGCCGGGCATCCGCACGTCCAGGATCAGGCAGGCGGTGCGGGACGGTTCGTAATGCGTGAGGAAATCCTCGGCCCGCGCGAAGCAGGAGACCTGGTAGCGGTTCGCTTCGAGCAGCCAGCGGAGCGAGTCGCGGACGGCCTCGTCGTCGTCGACGACGTAGACCAGGCTGGCGGGTCGCGCAGGCTCGCGGCGACCGTCGGTGGGGGGTTCTCTGAACATGTCGCCGATTGTATGCGACGCCCCTGCACGATCGGTCAACGTCTCGGAGAAGTCTCCGCGGCCGCGCTCGCCGCCGCTGCCGGACGCTGGACGGAACGCGGCAACGTGAAGCGGAAGATCGTGCCGCCGACCGGGTTGGACACGGCCCACAGTCGGCCGCCGTGGAATTCGACGATGGACCGGCAGATGTTGAGCCCCATGCCCATTCCTTCGGACTTGGTGCTGTAGAAGGGCTCGAACAGTTTCTCGTAGAGCGCCGCATCGACGCCCTGGCCGCGATCGATCACCGCGAACTCGACGTGCTCGGTCGATCGGGCGTCCCCGCTGTCCATCGCCACGTTGCGGACCGCCACGACGATCTCGCGGGCGCCGGTGCGGTCGGTCCGGTCGTCCATCGCCTCGCACCCGTTGCGGATCAGGTTGAGCAGCACCTGCTCGATCAGGATCGGGTCGGCATCGATGTCGGCGATGTTGTGCGGCAGTTGCGTGCGGATGGCGATCTGCTTCTTCGACGCCTCGATCTCCGCGAAGCCCACGGCGTCGTCGACGATGCCCTGGATGCGACAACGACGGCGACGCGGCTCGGCGCGCTTCACGAACTCGCGGATGCGACGAATGATGTGGCCCGCGCGTTCGGCCTGCGCCGACGTCTTCTGCAGCATGCCCAGCAGTTCGAGCGGATCGGTCACGACGCCGGTCGCGATGTTGCGACGGACCCGCGCGACCGTGCCCATGCTGTAGTTGCTGATCGCCGTCAGCGGCTGGTTGAGTTCGTGAGCGAGCGACGAGGCCATCTCGCCCATCGTGATCAGGCGACTGGTGAGCTGAACCTTCTCTTCCTGCTGACGCTCGCGCTCCTGGGTGGCCTTGCGCGCCGTGATGTCGGTGGCGACCTGCATGCGGACCGGCGAACCGTCGACCCACTGGATGGTGCGGGTCCGCACCTCGAACCAGCGCTCCGCGCTGGCGCTGTAGACCTCCTGGGCCAGCCCGTCCCGCCCGTGTGCCTCGCCGAGCGCCGACAGTGGCCCTCGTGCCGTGCTCAGCTCGCGATGGCTGCGCGTGTCGTCGCCGAGCAGGCTGCGGTAGTAACGATTGGCGAACAGCAGCGGTCCGATCTCCGCGTCGTCCTCCGCAGTCCCTGCCGCGTACGGTTCGATCTCGCACACCGACACCGCCGCATCGAGCTCGTCGAGAACCGTGAGGAAGCGCTCCTGCGCCTCGGCCAGTTCCTGTCGCGCGCGCTTGCTCTGCGTGATGTCGGTCATCGACGTCATCCAGCCGTTCTGCACGCCGTCGGCATCGATCAGCGGCGACACGTACATGCGGGTATCGAGATCGGTGCCGTCCCGGCGACGCACCCTTACTTCGAGACCCGACGGCGGGGTGTCGCCGCTGAGCATGCCGCGCAAGGTCTCGTAGTTCTCTTCGTAGCGCTCGAGCGGCCAATAGGGGAAGGGCGAGGTCGCGCCGAGCAGCTCGTGTTCGGCGAAGCCGAGCATCCGGCAGAACGCGGGATTGACATAGGTGATGCGGCCCTGCATGTCGAGCACCCGCATGCCGGTCAGCATCGAGTCCTCCATCGCGCGCCGGAACGTGGTCTCGGCCTGCAGCGCGTGCTGGCGCACGCGCCGCTGCGTGATGTCGTGCGCTACCGCGTACAGCAGTCGCTTGTCCCCGCGCGTCTGCAGGTCGGGGTTGAAGTTCCAGATCAGCCAGCGGTACTCGATGGTGCCGTCGGCGTTGAAGCGGCGGCAGCGGTTCTCGTAGGCGCTGCTGATGCCGCCCTCGGCGATGCGCGTGAGTTCCATGCTGGTCGACGCGCGATCTTCCGGATGCACGAGATCGAGCAGGGAGGCGCCCTGCAGGCTGGCTGGTTCGCGACCGAGGATGCGCGCGCATGCCGGGTTCAGCCGCGTGATGCGACCGTGATGATCAATCACCGCGAGGATGTCGAGCGACAGGTTGAAGATCCGGTCGCGTGCGGCCTCCGCCTCCTGGCGACCGCGCAGATGGCGCATCTGCGAGAACAGCGTCCACACGATCAGCAGCGACAGCGCGAGGACCGCCCAGACGAGGAACTTGTCGGCGAGCTGGCTGCGGGTGCGAAACGCGGTGCCGCGCAGGTAGAGGTCGGCCAGCGGTGCGCCGAGCGGCAGGGTGAATGCGCCCTCGGTGAGGCCGGCGTCCTTCAGTCCACCGGCGCCGAGCTTGCTGACGAGCGTGTTCCCGGCACTGTCGACCAGGCTCACGTTGAACTGCGCGGCCGCTTCCTTCGAGACCGCGTGACGCGCGAGCCCGGCCATCGACGTCACCGCGACGAGCGTTCCGTCGAAGCGCCCGGCCTCGATCAGCGGGACGTGCAACTCGATGTACATGTCGCCGTCGGCGGCCGCGTAGGGCGCCGAGTAGCGTGGCTGCTGCCGGTCGCGCGAGGCCTCGAACGCGACCCGCGAGACCGCGTTCTCGATGGCATCGCCCTCTTCGCGCGGACCGCCGTCGAACTGCACGTCCGACAGGACGATGCGGCGCCACATGCGAGTGGTATCGATCCACGCGATGCTGATTAGCTCCGGATGCTCGCGCACGACGGTCCGCGCGCTGCTCATGAAGTTGCCCTCGTCCTCCTGGCGGCGATCGAACTCGTGGCCGAGCTGCACCATGTCGTCCTGGATCGTCAGAAGTCGCGCGCCGATGGTCTGCTGGGTCTCCTGGACATCGCGGAACAGCACCTGATGCTGGCGGTCCAGTTCGTCGAGACGCAGCGTGTAGAACACGGCGAGCATGACGGCGACGAACAGCACGATCGCGAAGAGCGGTGCCAGCCAGTACCAGCGCGCGAGCGCCACGAAGCGCTGCGAGATCGCATCGCGCACCGCGTCGGACGCGCGTTCGACGCGTCCGCGATCGTCGACGACGACGTCGTGGTCCTGGGCAGGTGTAGGTTCGGGAAGCGCGGGGGTCACGAGTCGGTCGGCATGCGGCAAGCACAAGCATGAGTATCGCAGGCTTCACCGGGTGTTCGGTGCGACGGCCTTCCGCGACAGGCGCTGCATTGGTCGGGCACCCCGCTGGCTTGATGGGCCGCAACCGGTCCTTTACACTCTGGCGGGACAAACGATATCGCCTGCGTCGGCCGCCCGGCCCGTCGAAGTCGCATGCGAGCATCCAGCGGTTCCCGGATGAAATAACGAGGAGAGTTTGCATGGCTGCCCTGCCCGATCCGCTGCAGTCCGCGAAGCCTGCGGATGTCCAAGACTCCGATCCGGGGGAGACGCGGGAGTGGCTCGATGCGCTGACCGCCGTCATCGAGCGCGAAGGACCCGAGCGCGCGCATCAGCTGCTCGCGCAACTGATCGACACCGCGCGCCAGTACGGCGCGGAGGTCCCGTTCTCGGCCAACACGCCGTACATCAACACGATCCCGCCCGATCAGGAGACCCGCAACCCGGGCAACCTCGAGATCGAGGAGCGCCTACGGTCGATGATGCGATGGAACGCGATGGCGATCGTGGTTCGGGCCAACAAGGGCGAAGGCGACCTCGGTGGCCACATTGCGTCGTTCGCGTCGCTGGCCAATATGCTGGGCGCCGGCTTCAATCACTTCTGGCACGCGCCCACCGAGGATCATGGTGGCGACCTGCTGTACATCCAGGGCCACTCCGCGCCGGGCATCTATGCCCGTGCGTTCCTCGAGGGACGACTGACCGAAGAGCAAATCACCAACTTCCGCCAGGACGTCGACGGCAAGGGCGTGACCTCGTATCCGCATCCGAAGCTGATGCCGGACTTCTGGCAGTTCCCGACCGTGTCGATGGGCCTCGGCCCGATCCAGGCGATCTATCAGGCGCGCTTCCTCAAGTATCTCGAAGCCCGCGGCATCGCCAAGACCGCGAATCGGAAGATCTGGGTGTTCTGCGGCGACGGCGAGATGGACGAGCCCGAGTCGCTCGGTGCCATCAATATGGCCGCGCGCGAGAAGCTCGACAACCTGATCTTCGTCGTCAACTGCAACCTGCAGCGCCTCGACGGTCCGGTGCGCGGTAACGGCAAGGTCATCCAGGAGTTGGAGGCCACGTTCCGCGGTGCCGGCTGGAACGTCATCAAGGTCATCTGGGGCACCAAGTGGGACGACCTGCTCGCCAAGGACAAAGACGGCGCGCTGCTCAACCAGATGAACAAC
Organism: Betaproteobacteria bacterium; assembly: GCA_025356395.1. Taxonomy (GTDB): domain Bacteria; phylum Pseudomonadota; class Gammaproteobacteria; order Burkholderiales; family Burkholderiaceae_D; genus CAHJXF01. The sequence goes on along the minus strand of JANXTA010000005.1, from coordinate 1,333 downwards.
ACCGTCGACGGGCAGTTCCAGAAGTACTCCGTCGAGTCCGGCGCCTACATCCGCGATCAGCCGCCCCTCGTTGTCGACGAACTCGGCCACTACGCCACGGCCTTCGCCAACAAGTTTGACGCCGCCCTTTCGACGTCGACCGCGGCGGCCGATCTTCCGATCCATCCCGACGAATACCGGGCTTTCGAAAAGCTGCTGCAGTCGATCGCCGCTCTCGACATTGCGTTCGATGCCGCGGCCGACCTCGCCGAGGACCTCGAGCTCGCCCAACTGGCGCTGCGCTCCAAGTACGCCGTCGTCACCGACAAAGCCGACAGCGTCGTTGTCCGGTTTCCCCAGAAAGATGGTGTCGCCGACCGGATCGCCGTCGCCGCCGGGGCTCGCTACCACCCGACTGCCACAAGCGGCATCAAGGCCGGTGACTACGTCTTTCCGACTACGACGCCCGAATTGCGCGCAGCCGCCTCCGGCGCGCTGCGCGACATCGATCGACGATTCGATGGCTATCTCATCAACCCTGGCTTCGCCGCGGATGGTGCTCTCGGTGCGGCCGGTCTCCCACCGCCGCCCCTCCAGGCCGATCCCGATGCCATCTACGCCTACAGCCGGCAGATCAAAGCAGCCCTGGCTCGCCATCCCCACATCGCCGATGCCCTCGCCGACGGCTCGCCGCTCACGGATCTCGGAATGTCGCCCGAGCAGGCCGCCGGCCTGATCGACGCCTGCACCAAATCCGATCTCGCGATCGACACCCAACGCCAGCAGCTCCTCGAGACCATCGCGGCAACTCCGCAGACACAGGCTCTCGCCCAGTAACCGCTGTTGCGGGCCTCTCTGCTCGTGTCTGGCAGGGCGGCGCGCGTCGTCAACACCGAACGGGGCCTCATTTCACAAATGGGCGCCCCATTACGGCAAGGCCCTGCGGGGCTGTTGACTGTTGACCCCGCGCTCGTCCCGCCCTGCCCCCGACCTCGCGAGGCCCGCAACAGCGGCCTCACATCTCGACCTCTGACAAGGACATCACCACCATGGCCGGAAAACTCCCCACCCACACCGTCTCCTCCGTTCGCAAGTCCGACAGCTCCGACAAGGGCTTCTGGACCGAGGTCGGCGCCGCCTGGGCGCACGGCGACGGCAAGGGCTACAATATCAAGCTCAACCTCCTGCCGATCGACGGCAGCGACATCGTCATGCGCGTCCGCGAGCCCAAGGACGACGCCGGACACTCCGGCAAATAACTCTGCTCGTCCGGGGCGGCGTGCCGCCGCCCCGGTCCTCTCCAACATTTGCTCGCGGAAATCACCATGCTGACCATCACCACCTACCCGACGAC
>JANXTA010000003.1 GCA_025356395.1 Betaproteobacteria bacterium | reverse complement strand
GCAACAACGTCGAGTTCCTCGGACGGCTGATCGCCACGCCGTCGTTCGCCAACGCGGACCTGGATACCGGCCTCATCGAACGCGAGACGGCGCTGCTGTTTCCCCAGGATCGTCCGATACCGCACGACGTCTGGCTGCTGGTCGCGCTGGCCGAACTGCAACGCGAGGCGCGGCTGGCGCGCGAGACGGCCGTGACCGCGGTCGATCGCGACTCGCCGTGGCGCCTGCTCGACGGCTGGCGGCTGAACTCCTTGGCACGTCGGACCATGACGCTGAAGCAGGGCGATGCCGTGCAGGCCGTCATCGTCGAGCCGTCGGCCGATGGCTGGTTCCTGTCGCTCGATGGCCCGCGGATCGCGGTGCGCGGTACGTTGACGCCCGACGGCGAACTGCAGGCGCAGATCGGCGACCGACGATTGCGTGCGACCGTCGTGCCGTCCGGAGACAGACGTCAGCTCTTCTTCGATGCGTGCGCCTGGTCGATCACGATCGTCGACACATTGGCGGTCGGTGGTGCGGGCGACGAGGTCGTGGGCGGCCTCAAGGCGCCGATGCCGGGCAAGGTGATCGCGCTGATCGCGGTGCCGGGTGCAGCGGTCGACAAGGGCGCCCCGCTGCTGGTGCTCGAGGCGATGAAGATGGAACACACCATCACGGCGCCGGGCAAGGGCATCGTCAAGGCGTTCAACTACGCGGCCGGCGACCAGGTTGCCGAAGGCGCGGAACTGGTCGACTTCGAGGCGTCGGCTTGAAATCGAGTCCGCTCGACACGATTTGATCTTCCCGGAGAAGCGCATGAACACACCCCATCAAGTCCGCATCGTCGAAGTCGGTCCACGCGACGGCCTGCAGAACGAACAGCAGACCGTCACGACCGACACCAAGCTCGAACTGATCGATCGCCTTGCCGACGCGGGCCTGCGCGCCATCGAGTCGGCGTCGTTCGTGTCGCCGAAGTGGGTGCCGCAGATGGCCGATCATGCGGACCTGATGCAGCGCCTGGTTCGCAAGCTGGGCGTCAGCTACCCGGTGCTGACACCCAACCTCAAGGGCTTCGAGGCGGCGCTGGCCGCCGGTGCGACGGAGGTCGCGGTTTTCGCGGCGTCCTCCGAGAGCTTCTCGCAGAAGAACATCAACTGCTCGATCGCCGAATCGATCGCGCGCTTCGATCCGGTCTTCGCAGCCGCGCGCGAACACGGCATCAAGGTCCGCGGCTACGTTTCGTGCGTGGTCGCCTGTCCCTACGAAGGCCCGATCGCACCGCAGGCCGTGGCCGACGTCTCGCGGGCCCTGTACGAACGCGGCGCCTACGAGATCTCGCTCGGCGACACCATCGGCACCGGCACACCGTCGTCGGTCGAACGGATGCTCGATGCGGTCGCGCGCATCGTGCCGGTCGATCGGATGGCCGGCCACTATCACGACACCTACGGCATGGCGGTCGCCAACGTCGACGCGTCGTGGCGTTTCGGGCTGCGCACCTTCGACAGCTCGATCTCGGGTCTCGGCGGCTGTCCGTACGCCAAGGGCGCGACCGGCAACGTCGCGACCGAGGACGTGGTGTATCTGCTGCAGGGCCTCGGCGCCGACACCGGCATCGACCTCGATGCGCTGGTGGACACGTCGCAGTGGATCAGCGACCGATTGGGCCGTGCCCCCGGATCGCGCGTGGCGCGCGCGATGCTGGCCAAACGCGCCGCGATGACGGCCTGACGAGCGCGCAGCGGATGGACGGCGAGACGATGCAGGGACTCATCGCGGGAGTTCTACGGCTCGAGCCTCTGACGGTCGATCATGCGTCGGAGATGTTCGACGTACTGTCCGACCCGGGGCTCTACGACTACCTCGACTACGGACCGCCGCCGAGCCGCGAGCACGTCCGCGACGTGTACGCGCGGCTCGAGACCCGACGGGCCCCGGATGGTCTGCAGCGATGGCTGAACTGGGTCATCCGCACGTCGTCGGGGCGCTTGATCGGTTCTGTGCAGGCCACGCTGCTCCCGTCGAACCGCGCTTGGATCGCCTATCTCCTCGCGTCTGCGCACCAGCGCTCCGGCCATGCGCGCGTCGCGACCCGCGCGATGATCGAACACCTGCGCCTGCGCTACCGGATCGAGGACTGTCTCGCGATCGTCGAGGCGGCGCACGATCGATCGATCGCGTTGCTCGAGGCGCTCGCATTCCGGCGGGGCACCGCGCCGGAGGCTGCGGAGCACGAACTCACCGCGAGCGAACGGCTGTACGTCCTGCGAGGTCCGATGCCGTGAAGTCCAGTGCCGCGAAAACGCAGATCGACGGCTTCGTCGCGAAGTAATCGCCGGCCATCCAGCAGCAATTGCACGAAGCCCGGACGCGGCTTCGCGCGATGTTCCCGCACGGTTTCGAGCTGGTGTTCGACAACTACAACCCACTGGTTTTTGGCATCAGCCCAACCGACCGCACTGCCGACGCGTTCGTCTCCATCGCCGGCTATCCGAAGTGGGTCACGCTGTTCTTCCTAAACGGCAAGGGACTGGACGATCCAGAGGGACTGCTCGTGGGCGAGGGCAAGCAGGTCCGCAGCATCCGCCTCGCCGCTTCCGGCGATCTCGATCAGCCCTCGTCCGGGCACTGATCGACGCAGCGGCGGCCGTCCATGAAGCCTCTTTCGCGACGGCGCCTGTGCTGAGCACCATCGTGCGGACGATGGTCGCGAAGCAGCGCCGGTGCAGACCTGCATCGAAGGCCTGAGCCCGCCCGTTGCGAGTCGGCTCTTTCGTCGCGGATCGCCGGGATGATCTTCTGTCCGACTCCGTTTGCAGTGGTGCTGACTCCATCGAAGACCCGCGTGCGTATGTAATCGGACATGTGGCACGTGTGTGCCTCGACGCCAACCGGTCGCCTTCCCGTCGTACCCATCCCCTGGAGATTCAATGTCCCGACGTTTCAATACGCTGCTCGCAGCCGCCCTGGTCTCGTCCACGCTCGCGGGCGCCGCCATCGCAGCGACGCCCGCCACGGCACCCAGCCGCCTGCGCGGCGAGATCGTCTCCCTCAACGGCGACACGCTGGTACTCCATCGCGCCAATACCGCCAACGTGACGATCGACTTCAAGTCGGACGTCGCGGTGGGTGCGGTCAAGAATGTGAAGCTGGCCGACATCAAGGCAAATACCTTCGTCGGTGTCGCCTCGTTGCCGGGTGCGGACGGCAAGCTCACCGCTAAGGAAGTGCTGGTCTTCCCCGAAACCATGCGCGGTAGCGGCGAAGGCCACTACGCGTGGGATCTGTTGCCCGGGTCGATGATGACCAATGCCAATGTCGACACCGCTGTGCAGTCCACCAACGGCCGCGAGCTGACGATGTCGTACAAGGGCGGCACGAAGACCGTGCTGGTGCCCGAAGGCGTGCCGGTCGTCACCTTCACCGAAGCGACTCGCGCTGACGTCGTCGCGGGGAAGAAGGCGTTCATCGTCGCGAAGATGGTCGAGCTGGGCAAGTACACGGCGATGCGCGTGATCGTCGAGAAGGACGGCGTTGTACCCCCGATGTGATCGTACGCGTCGCGCCCCCTGTCCAGGAGGTCTTCCATGGTTGATTTCCATCGCGTCCTGACGCATGCGTCATCGCTGGTCGTCGCCATCGCGGCGTGCGGTGCATTCGGCTCCGCTTCGGCTCAGGCGCCGACCGCGAGTCGCATCCGCGGCGAGATCGTTTCCGTCAGCGGCAACGTGCTGCTCGTCCATCGCGTCAACGCCGACAACGTCACGGTAGACCTAACGCCCGACGCCCAGGTCAGTGCCATGAAGAACGTGAAGCTGTCCGACATCAAGTCGGGCTCCTACGTCGGCGCGACGTCGGTGCCGGGACCCGATGGCAAGCTTGTCGCGCGCGAGGTGCACGTTTTTCCCGAAGCGCTCCGCGGTCGCGGTGACGGGCATCGCGACTGGGATCTCGTGCCTGGCTCGTCGATGACCAATGCCAATGTCGACACCGTCCTCCAGCGCAGCAACGGGCGCGAGTTGATCATGTCCTACCGGGGCGGTAGCAAGGTGATCGTGGTGCCGGACAACACGCCGGTGGTGACTTACATCGAAGCCACACGCAGCGATGTCGTCGCGGGTCGGAAGGTCTTCATCGTCGCGTCGATGACCTCGCCGGGGCACTACTCGGCCGGTCGCATCACCGTCGAGAAGGACGGGGTCGCGCCGCCGATGTGAGCGGGACAGCGAAGGGTGGTCGGCAACGACCGCACCATCCGTCGTTACCGCCCTACTTGTACGACGCGGCCAAGTCGCGCGCGCCCTTCGCCAGCAGGGCTACATCGACCCCGACCGCGACGAAGGTCGCGCCCAATTGGAGATAGCGCCGCGCCAGCGTCGGGTTGGTCGTGAGGATGCCCGGCGCCTTCCCCGCGGCGAGCACGCGAGCGATGCCGCCTTCGATCGCACGCTGCACCTCGGGTGCGCCCGAGTTGCCGCGAAAGCCCATCGACGCCGACAGGTCGGCCGGTCCGAAGAATACGCCGTCCACGCCTTCAGTCGCGGCGATCGCATCGAGGTTGTCGAGTCCGCGTTGCGATTCGACCTGCAGCAGCAGGCAGATCGAGGCGTCGGCTTCGTGCAGGTAATGGATGTCCATGCCCCAGCGCGAGACGCGCGCGATCTCCGACCCCACGCCGCGCACGCCGTTCGGCGGATAGCGGGTCGCGGCGACCATCGCCTCGGCCTGTCCGGCCGTCTCGATCATCGGGATCAGCAGCGTCTGCGCGCCGATGTCGAGCAGCTGCTTGATCAGCTCGGCGCGGCCTTCGACCGCGCGCACCACCGGATGCGACGGATAGGCGGCCACGGCCTGCAACTGCGCCAGCGTGGACCGCAGGTCGTTCGGAGCGTGCTCGCCGTCGATCAGCAGCCAGTCGAAGGCGGCCGTGGCGACGATCTCGGTCGTGTAGGCGTTCGCGAGCGACAGCCAGCAACCGAGTTGCGGCTTGCCGGCGGCCAGGGCTTCCTTGAAAAGGTTCTTCATCTCAACCCGGATGGGTCGGATCGACCCAGAGGACATGTTCGGGTTTCTCGACCGGCTCGATGTCGAGATTGACCGCGACCGCTTCGCCGTCGCTGCGACAGAGGACGCACTCGAGGACCTCGTGGGGGCTCGCGTTGATCTCCTGGTGCGGCACCCAGGGCGGGATGTAGATGAAGTCGCCGGGTCCGGCCTCGGCCATGAATTCCAGCTTCTCGCCCCAGCGCATGCGCGCCTTGCCCTTGACGACGTAGATCACGCTCTCGAGCGGGCCGTGATGATGGGCGCCGGTCTTGGCGTTGGCGTGGATGTGTACGGTGCCGGCCCACAGCTTCTGCGCGCCGACGCGCGCGAAGTTGATCGCGGCCTTGCGGTCCATCCCCGGTGTCTGCGCGGTGTTGGGGTCGAGCTGGTTCGCACCGACGACGCGAACGCCATCGGTCTTCCAGCGATGTTGGGTCGTCATGGTCCGTGTCCTCGGATGCCGTCAGGCGAAGCGGAAGGCGATGCTGCCGAGCGGACCGTAGTCCGCGTGGAAGGTGTCCCCGCGCGCGGCGCTGACGGGCCGCGTGAACGAGCCGGCGAGGATGATCTGTCCAACCTCCAGCCCTTCGTCGTAAGGCGCGATCTTGTTGGCCAGCCAGGCGACGCCGTTGGCCGGATGGTTGAGGACGCCGGCGGCGACGCCGGTCTCCTCGATCACGCCGTTGCGGTGGAGCAGCGCGCCGACCCAGCGCAGGTCCACGTCGTCGGGCCGTACCGGCCGGCCACCGGTGACGATGCCTGCGTTGGCTGCGAAGTCCGAGATCGTGTCGAAGACCTTGCGCATGGCCCTGGTGTCGCGATCGAACTGCTCGATGCGCGCATCGATGATCTCGATCGCGGGCGTCACGTAGTCGGTGGCGGCGAGCACGTCGAATAGCGTGACACCGGGTCCGCGCAACGGCTTGCCGAGCACGAAGGCAAGTTCGACCTCGACGCGCGGCGCGATGAAGCGATCGAAGGGGATGTCGCTGTCGGCCTCGAAGAACATGTCGTCCATCAGCGGCGCGAAGTCGGGCTCATCGATCTGCGACGACTGCTGCATGGCGCGCGATGTGAGGCCGATCTTGCGACCGCGAACGAAGCGACCATTGGCCTCTTCGAGGGCGACCCACGCGCGCTGGATGGCGTAGCCGTCGGCGATCGTCATCGTCGGATGGGTGGCTGAGAAGTGACGGAGCGCCGTGCGCGTCTTGCGCGCTTCGTGGAGCTGTCTGGCCAGCGTCAGGACGGTCTCGGCGGGCAACATGAGATCAGTTGCTCAGCGTGGTGCTGAGGAACCACGTCATGAAGCCGCAGAAAGCGACTGCCAGCAGCAACACGATCAGCAGGCGGCCGAAGTAGGGACCGCCGGGCGCGTCGCGCTCTTCGGTCGAATCTTCGGGGGGGAGGGGGGCTTCGTCTGGGGTCTTCATGATGCGCCGCGATCATAGCGCGCTGTCGTGTCGCGACGCGCCGGCGGCGCCAGCGCCACCGCAACATTTAAGCAAAAGGACGAACCCGCTATGGCTTCGTGTCCGACGAGTTGTTCGGTCACCGCGCCCTAATGTCGGCACTGTCGCGCTGGCTGAATTGCAGGTGCCGCGTCATCCACATTCCATACAAAACGAGGACACTTCATGGCCAAGAAACCAGTCACTGCGAAAACCATGGGCAAGACCACCGTCGACGCAGCCCACAAGGCCGTCGAACCAACGCTGCATCTGCAGAAGGGCGGGACCCAGTCGCACGAGACGCAAAAGTTCGGCGACCTGATCTCGATGCCGCACGGACTGGCGACCGACGTCGTCCGCAAGAGCGTCACCGCGCTCAACATCGTCCTCGCGGACACCACCACGCTGCGCGACATGTACAAGAAGCATCACTGGCAGGTCGTCGGCCCGACGTTCAATCAACTCCATTTGATGTACGACGAGCACTTCACCGCGCAGGTCGCTCTCGTCGACACGCTGGCTGAACGCATTCAGATCCTGGGGGGCGTCTCGCTCGCGATGGCGGGTGATATCGCCGAAGCGACCAACATCCCGCGTCCACCGAAAGGTCGCGAGCCTGCGTCCGTCCAGTTGTCCCGGCTGATCGACGCGCACACGCTGATCATCAAGGAGGCGCGCAACCTCGCTGAGAAGGCTTCGGACGACGGCGACTCGGGCACGGACGACCTGCTGGTCAGCGAGGTGCTGCGAACCAACGAGTTGCAGGTCTGGTTCCTGTCCGAGCACCTGGTCGCGGCAACGCCGCTCTGAGTGCAACGCTCAAATCACCGGGTGACCCGATAGTCCGCGACGCGGTGGACCGTCAGGCGCCTCGTGCGCGCACGCCGAAGTGGAATGCCGTGATCCTGGTGTGCAAGGAATGCGGCAAGCGACGCGGCGCGCCGAAGAACGCGAAGCCGAAGGTTCTGGCGAGCGACCTGCGCACGTTGACGAAACGCGATCGCACGCGGGTTCGCGTCGTGTTGTCGCCGTGTCTCGGCCTGTGTCCAAAAGGCGCGGTCGCCGTCACCCGCGTCGGAGAGGCTTCGGCATCCAGCCTGGTCGCGATCGTCCGTCGCGCGCAGGTCGAGGGCTGGTACGTCGAGGCTAGGCGCCCTCGCGAAACACCACCGTCCGACGACCGTTGATCATCACGCGGTGCTCGGCGTGCCACAACACGGCACGCGACAGCACCACGCTCTCCACATCCTTGCCGATCCGTACGAAGGCATCGCCGTTCAGGCCATGGCCGACGCGCACCGTCTCCTGCTCGATGATCGGACCTTCGTCGAGATCGCTGGTGACATAGTGAGCCGTCGCGCCGACGACTTTCACGCCACGCGAATGCGCCTGGTGATAGGGCTTTGCGCCCTTGAAGCTCGGCAGAAACGAGTGATGGATGTTGATGCAGCGTCCCTCCAGCTGACGACACATGTCGTCCGACAGGATCTGCATGTAGCGGGCCAGCACCGTCAGCTGCGCGCCGCTGTCGCGCACGACCCGCAGGATGGCGGCTTCCTGTCCGGGCTTGTCCCCGGCCATCGGCAGGTGGTGATACGGGATGTCGTACCAGTCGACCATGCGACGCATGTCCTCGTGGTTCGACACGACGCCAACGACATCGATCGGCAACTCGCCTGCGTGCCATTGATGCAGCAGATGGTTGAGGCAATGACCCTGCCGGGACACGGCGAGCAACACCTTGAGTCGCTCGTCCGCGAGGTGTAGCGCCAGCTCCGCCTCGAAGCGCCGCGCCACCGGAGCTATCACTTCCCGGAAGTCGTCCAGCGTGACGAAGCGCGCGCCCATCGGGCGGAACACCGTGCGCATGAAGAACAGGCCGGTCTCCTCGTCGCCGAAGTGCGATGACTCGGTGATGAAGGCTTCGGCGGAGGCGAGTGCCGACGCCGCGGCGGCGACGATGCCGACGGCATCCTTGCAGCGGATGGTGAGGATGTAGCTGGTGTTCACGGGGACGGCTTTCGAGCGTGCAGGTTGAAGAATCAGAACAGACCGACGATGCGGCCCTCGCCGTCGACGTCGATCGCGGTCGACGACGGGACGGCCGGCAGCCCCGGCATTGTCAGGATGTCACCGCATACCAGCACCACGAATTCGGCGCCGGCAGCGAGTCGCACTTCCCGGATGTCGATGACGTGGCCGCTCGGCGCGCCACGCAGCGCGGGATCGGTCGAGAACGAGTACTGCGTCTTCGCGATGCACACCGGGTAGCGGCCGTAGCCCTGCGCCTGCAGGCGATCGAGCTGCGCGCGTACCTTGACGTCGGCGCTGATGCCGCTGGCGCCATAGATCTTGGTCGCCACGGCCTCGCACTTCTGCCACAGCGTGGCGTCGTCCTCGTAGACGAAGCGGAAGTCGGCCGGCGTGGTGTCGGTCAGGCGCACGACTTCGCGCGCCAGTTCCTCGGCACCGGCGCCCCCGTCGGACCAGTGCTTCGCGAGCACCACCGGCACTTCGTGGTGGGCCAGCTTGCGCGACAGCAGGGTCCACTCGGCGGGCGTGTCGCGGGCGAAGTGGTTGACCGCGACCACGCACGGCAGGCCGAAGTGGTTGCGGACGTTGTTGAGATGTCGCTCGAGGTTGACGAGGCCCTTCTCAAGGGCTGGGAGGTTTTCGTCCTGCAGGTGCGCGGCGGCGACGCCACCGTGGAACTTGAGGGCGCGGATGCTCGCGACCAGCACAACGAGGTCGGGCCGCAGTCCCGACTTGCGGCACTTGATGTCGACGAACTTCTCCGCGCCGAGGTCTGCGCCGAAGCCGGCCTCCGTGACCACGAAGTCGCCGAGCTTGAGCGCCGCACGCGTCGCGATCACGGAGTTGCAGCCGTGCGCGATGTTGGCGAACGGTCCGCCGTGCAGGATGGCCGGATTGTTCTCGAGCGTCTGGACCAGGTTGGGCTTGATCGCATCGCGCAGCAGCGCGGTCATCGCGCCCTGCGCCTGCAACTGGCTGGCAATCACCGGCTTCTGGTCGCACGTGTAGCCGATGACGATGCGGCCGATGCGCGCCTTCAGGTCGGCCAGGTCGTCGGCCAGGCACAGAATGGCCATGATCTCCGAGGCCACCACGATGTCGAAGCCGTCCTCGCGCGGGAAGCCGTTGGCCGGTCCGCCGAGCCCGACCGTGATCTGACGCAGTGCGCGATCGTTCATGTCCATCACGCGTTTCCACGTGATGCGGCGCAAGTCCAGTCCCAGCGCGTTGCCGTGATGGATGTGGTTGTCGATCAGCGCCGCCAGCAGGTTGTGCGCGAGCGCGATCGCGTTGAAGTCGCCGGTGAAGTGCAGGTTGATGTCTTCCATCGGCACCAGCTGCGCGTGGCCGCCGCCGGCCGCGCCGCCCTTCATGCCGAACACCGGGCCGAGCGACGGCTCGCGCAGGCAGACGACGGTCTTGCGTCCGATGCGATTGAGGCCGTCGGCCAAGCCGACCGAGGTCGTGGTCTTGCCTTCGCCGGCGGGGGTCGGGCTGATGCCGCTGACCAGGATCAGCTTGCCGTCGGGCTGGTGCGCGAGGCTGTCGAGGTAGCCGAGCGCAATCTTGGCCTTGTAGCGGCCGTACGGTTCGAGCTGGTCCTCGGGGATGCCGAGCCGCTCGCGGGCCAGCGCGACGATGGGTTGCAACGTCGCGCCCTGGGCGATCTGGATATCGCTTTGCATACGGTATGGAGTCCTTCGATCACGCGCGCCGAGTGCGCGCCGGGCAGCGATTCTCGCCGAAACGGCAAACCTAGAGACCCAGTACTTTTCTCAATTCGTCCTCCGCCAAGCGCGACTCAACGACGAATTCGGGATTGCGTTGCAGGTCGAGGGCGATCAGCGCACCGGCCGTCCGTCCGGCCACGATGTCCGAGCGATAGTGCACGCCGCCGACGACGCGGTTCTCGGCGTAGTCGGCGGCGCGCTGGAAGATCGCCGTGCGGTGCTCCGGCAGCATGCCCGCGAGCACGATGGCCATCAGCGACGCGACGGTCGCGTGGCCCGAGGGCCAGGAGGTCGTGGGCTCCAGCTTGACGGCCGGCGTGACTTCGGACGACAGGACGTAGGGCCGCATGCGCATCCAGGTCTTCTTCGCGGGATCGACCACCGCCGACTTGGTCAGGCGCAGCCGCTCGAAGAGCGGGCCGAGCAGGAGCAGCGCCTCCGCGTTGAAGCGGGACTGCAGACCGGCCGGCAACGCACTCGTGAAGCGCCAGACGTCCTGCACCACGTCGGCGTTCGCGTTGGCCACCATCTGCGGTGTGCGCATCGCCTGGATCGCGAGGAGCTCGCCGAGCTCGGCACGGGTCTGGACCGAGTCGTCGGCGGGAGGTGGGGGCAGGTAGCTGACGAGGTCGAGGGTCGAGACATCGATGAATGGCCGCGCCGCGATCGCCGCGATGCTCGTGGTCAGGACCGCCAGGCCGACCAGCAGCGAAAGGATTCCGCGATGGATGGCGTGGGAAAGGTTCATGGATGGGCTTCCAGTCGGGCTGTCAGGTCATGGATCCATCGCATCGACGCGGGTCGTGACGGGATCGGCGAATCGCAAATGATATCGAGCACGGCCGTGACCTGATAGGCGCCGCTCGGCGATGTCGCGCCCGGCACGACGCCGCAAGACGGCAGACTGCTCGCGGGTCTTGGCATGAGGGCATGAACCGAAGAGCGCCCTCGCAAGGGCGCTCTTCGCAGCGTCTTCCCGATTCCGCATCACGCAAACCGCTGCGCCTTCCTATGAGTCATCCCGATTTCGTCGAGGTCTACGACACGTCCTCGACGCGAGGCATCCGTCGCAAGCTGATCGAGCGTTTCGACGCCACCCGTCAGGTCGGACACGGGGTGACCGGCAGCGGGGTCGACGTCGCGGTGAAGGACAGCTGGGACATCACGCTGAACGTGCATCCCGAGTGGGCCGACGCACTTCAGCTGTTGAACGAGGCGGTGTTCGCAGGCCTGAATCGGTATTTGCGCCGCTATCCGCATCTGGTGCTTACGCCCACGCAGCTGAAGAGGTCGGATTCCGCCACCGATGCTCTGGTGGCGCTGGATGCCGAGCGCCTCGTGGCGGGTGACGACGCCACGCTGGGTTCGATCCTGATGACGCTGTTTCGACCCGGCAGCATCAACGTGCAGAAGTATCTCGCGCACCAGGGTGCCTATCCGTACTGGCACTGCGAGCACTACCCCAGCCCGGCCTTCGACAACGCCGAGTGCCTGCATCGCAGCCGGTTGTGGACCATCTACCGGAACGACGGCTTCGTCGCGGGCGAGACCGGGTTCCTCTATCGGGGCCGCAAGATCGTGCCGAAGACCGGCTCACTGCTGATCGCGCCGACGGCTTTTAAGCATACGCACCGCGGCAACATGCAAAAAGGGCGGGGACAAGTACATCGCGACCAGCTGGATTCTCTTCAATCGCTCCGAGGCGATCTATCGCAAGGAGCCTGCGGCGAAGTGACGGGTCGGGTCCGAAGGCGCGATGCCTCGCGGCGTCACGCGCCGGCCAGGTTCACGAACTCGTCGATGCGCGCAGCCAGCGTCTCGAGGCTGAACGGCTTGGTGAGCACACGCATGTCGTGGTCCAGGTGGCCGTTGCCCGTCACCGCGCTTTCGGCGTAGCCGGTGATGAAGAGGACTGTCAGGGCGGGGCGACCCACGCGAGCCGCATCGGCGAGTTGTCGACCATTTACCTTACCGGGCAATCCGACATCGGTTTTCAGCAGGTCGATGCGCCGGTCGGACTTCAGGATGGTCAAGCCCTCCGCGCCGTCGGCGGCCTCGAGCGCCTCGTATCCACGCTCGACCAGCACCTCGACGACCAGTCCCCGCACGATCGTTTCGTCGTCCACCACGAGCACCGTGGCCGAGACGGCGGCCTGCTGCGCGAGCGGAGCTCTCTGCGCTTCGTCCGGGCGCGCGGGCATGCGGTCGCTGCGCGGCAGGTAAATGCGGGCCGTCGTCCCGCGATCGACGGTGGAGTCGATGCGGACCCGTCCCGCCGACTGGCGCGCGAAGCCGTAGACCATCGACAGGCCGAGCCCGGTCCCTAGGCCTAGCGGCTTCGTCGTGAAGAACGGGTCGAAGGCGCGGTCGACGACCTCCCGCGACATGCCGGATCCGGTGTCGGTGACGCATAGGGACAGGTAAGACCCCGCGGCGAGATCGTGGCCGCGTGCCGCGCGCTCGTCGAGCTGGAGATGGGCGGTCTCGATCGTCAGGCGACCTCCGTTCGGCATGGCGTCGCGTGCGTTGATGCACAGGTTCAGCAGCGCGTTCTCGAGCTGGTTGGAATCGACCAGGGCGAGCCACGCCTGGTGGGGCACAACCCTCTCGAAGTCGATGTCCGGTCCGATCGTGCGACGGATCAATTCCTCCATGGCCAGGACCAGGCGAACGATGTCGACAGGCTTCGGGTCCTGCGTCTTGCGTCTCGAGAAAGCGAGCAATCGATGCGTGACCGACGCCGCGCGACGCGACGCGTTCTGTGCCGCGGTCACATGGCGTTCGGCTTCCGCGATGCGTCCCTGGTCGAGCTTTTTCTGCCGTAATTCGAGGCTGCCCGAGATGCCCATCAGCAGGTTGTTGAAGTCGTGCGCGAGGCCTCAGGTCAACTGGCCGACGGCCTCCATCTTCTTGGCCTGGCGCAACTGTTCCTGCGTCTCGCGCAACGCGCTGGCCGCCTGCTTCTCGGCCGTGACGTCCCGGCCGCTCGCGTAGACCAGTTCGCCTTCCGCGGCCGCCACCCACAGGAGCCAGCGGAAGCTGCCGTCCTTGTGCAGGTTGCGTTGCTCGATGGGGTCGAGCGGCGCGTGCGCGGCGGTCCGGAGCGCCTCGTCGCTGGCTGATCGGTCCTCGACCGTGTTGAACGAGAGATAGTGGCGACCTACGACCTCTGTGGGTTCCCATCCGAGGATCGTAAGCCACGCCCGATTGGCCGCGCAGATGATGCCGTCGACCCCGACGACGACCTGCAGGTCGCGCGAGAAATTTCACGCGCTGTCGCGTTCGAGCGTGCGCCGCTCGACCAGGTGTTCGAGTTCATCGCGCGAACGGCCGAGGACTTCGCGGGCTTCGATGATGTCCTGGATGTCGGTACGGGTGTCGTACCAGCGGATGATTCTGCCGGCGTCGTCCTTCGCGGCATGCGCGCGGCCGAGCACCCATCAATACTGACCGGAGCGATGACGCAGCCGATACTCGATGTAGTAGGGCTCGCCGGTCGCCAGAGAGTGGCGCCACACCGCCCAGGCGCGCTCCTGATCGTCGGGATGGAAATGGCGTTCCAGGCCTCGCCATCCGTCGAATCCGACGGCACGCCGGTGTATTCGTACCAGCGCTGGTTGTAGAAATCGTGGAAGCCGTCCGGCCGCGTGGACCAGATCATCTGCTCGATCGAATTGGTGATCGCCGCGAGCTGCGCGGCGTCGACGATCAGCATTGGTTTCGCTGGCCGGCTCACGCTTGCTTCGATGCTCGATTCGTCCATCTCGCCGCGCCGAAATTGAGTTTTGCGGAAGGTATGCGGCATTGCCGTTTCCCGCAAACGCCGCTCCGTTCAAGCCCTCGTGGCCAGGATTCGCAGGGCGGATGTGGCCAGCGCGATGACGGCGCCGCGCTCATCCAGGAGTTCGGCCCGCGTGAAGGCCGTCGTCTCGTTGAAGGCCTGGATCCGTCCCGTGGCCGTGACGACATCGGCCTTCGAGTCGTTGACCCACTCGATCCGCAACGTCGACGAGGCGACCGTTCGCGTCGGGACGAGAACGACCATCGCGACGTAACCGCACGCGAAGTCGAGCATCGAGGCGATGGCGACCCGGTTCAACGAGCCATCGGCGGTCCGGGTCGCAGGTGGTGGCGTGAAGCCGAGTGCGATGGACTTGCCGGCCCGGTCCATCGACACGATCCGCATCGCGAGCAGGGTCGCGAGCGGATTGCTCTCTGCCGGACCTTCCTCGCCGTCGGGCCAGCCGTGCAGGATCGCCTGGTCGGCATTCATGGACCCGTGTCCCTGCGCAGGACGAACGTCGCGCGACCCGTCACGACCACCCGGTCGCTCGAGTCGCGGACTTCGCCCTCCGCGTGCATCGTGGAGCGGGTGCGCCGTGTCAGCCCGACCTTCGTCGTGAACGATCCCACCACGCCGGGACGCAGGAAGGCGATGTCCAGGGACTCGAGCGCGAAGCGAAGCGGGCTGCCCTCGGCCATCAGCGTGGCCTGCACCCGCCCGGCCATGGCATCGCCCAGCAAGCCGGTGCAGACGCCGCCCTGCAGGACGCCGGCGCCCTGCATGAAGCGACCATCGATCTCGATCGGCGGATGAGGGTCATTCGTGGACATGGCTTCCTTCGGCTTGGGCAGATGCGCGCACTTTGCCGGAAAGTCATGCGGCCCGGGGGTCAGGTCAGTGCGTCGGCCTGGACGCGGGTGTGATGGGCGTGTTGACGGGCCTGGACGACGACGTCCGGCTATCGCAAGCGCTTGCGAAAGTCTCGCGACGCATCGGGCCGCGCTGCACGCAGGACCAGGGCCAACGTCGTGAAAATCAGCGCGCACGTCGAGGATTCCAAAATGGACAGATCCCCGGTCCAGGCATTGCCGACGCTCGCGTCGTCGTCGGCGGCGCGGGGATGCGGCCTGTCGCTGCCGAGATCGGTCGCTGCCGGCGCCGGGCTCGTGTCGACGGACCAGACGCTTTGCCTCGAAGAATCGGATGGCGCCGCGATCCCTGGTTTGGTGGCATCGGCGGCTCGGGAGGAGCCGTTCGGCGCCGTCGCGTCGGTGTGGACCGGCAGGCGATAGGCGCTCGCGACGGTGAAGCTTGACGCGATGGAATCGCCGACGAGTCTGATGTTGTCCAGGGGCGTCGCGTGGACGAGGCCGAAACCGAGCAGCAAAACCGCCACCGCGACGATTCGTCCGAGCCTCGGGTGTAGCGACAACGAAGCGAGCGGGATGGATGCCATCTTGGACTCGACGAAGTTCGTCGCACGTGCGGCAGCGCACGTGCCTGACCGGACGGGCAGCATGTTCGCTTCCGACGCAGCGGTGCATGGAGGTTTACCCTTAGACGTACGGGCTGCAATCGCCGAAGTTGGACTTCATCGATCGTCGCTCGGCGGGCCCGACATCGCATACGCGACAACGACACGCGCAACAGCTGATTGCGCTAAAGATGAAAGAGGTTCGAAAGCTTTGCCGGCGTGTCCGCGCAATCAGTAAACTACAGCGCTCATACGGCAACCCAGTGCAGGAGTCGTCGTCCGGACGAACCCGGCGCGACATAAATGCGCAACTATTCGATAGTTGACGGGTTGATCACCTGGTTTTCGCCGCTGCCCAAGAAATTATGTACGCTATCGCCCAGAGCACTATGTGCGTTACCGAACATGATCGCAGGATGGCATCCAGGTCTGCCTCCCGCAAGAACGTTGGGGCCGTGCAGAAATTCGTTGGACAGGTTCCTGCGGTTGAATACGCCTCGGGCGGCTCTTGCTGAGCGACGTGTTGCCAAGAGCTTACTACCGGAAAGTCGATGAGAGCAGGGCGGTCGTGAGCGCGTTGACCGCGCTGGATGCGGATCGGATCAGCGAGAGCCTGCCATCCTTCCACGCACTCTTGCGTGCGAAAACGCGGGACGTTCATGAACGCCTCCATCGCCACCGAGGCTTCGCATCGATCCAGGACGGATCGATCACGCTGGCCGCCTATCGCTGCCTTGTGACGCGGCTGTACGGCTTCTATTGTCCTTTCGAGGCGGCCGTCGGCGTGGTGCCCGAACGCAGCGTCTGGATCGCGGACGATCTTCGTGTTCTCGGCATCGACCGGGATGCTGTCGCTTCGATACCGAGATGCACGGCACTGCCCCGCATGCTTGGCGAAGCGCAGAGGTTGGGCGCGCTCTACGTCATCGAGGGATCGACGCTTGGCGGACGCGAACTCTTCGCCCACCTCGATCACCTGTTCGGCGTTGGCGTGACCGACGGGAGAAGGTTCCTCTTCGGTCGAGGTGCAGCGACGGTCTGCGCGTGGCGGGACTATCTCGCACGGCTGTCGAGCGGTGCGCACGATCCTGCTACGGCGTCGGCGATCGCCGACGCGGCGGTAGATACTTTTTCTTCTTTCGAGAAGTGGCTGGCCGGATGGAACGAGAAGACGCATGAATCAACCTGAGGCGAATCTCACGAATTGCGATCGTGAGCCGATCCACATCCCCGGCGCGATCCTGCCGCACGGCGCCATGCTGGTAATGAATGCGGACGACCTGACGGTGGTTCAGGCAGCAGGTGACGTCTCTGGCTTGCTCGGCATCGAGCTGGATGCGCTTCTCGGCAAGTCGCTAGCGGTGGTGTTTCGTCCCGACCAGATCGACCATGTGCATGCGCTGGTCGCCGACTTCGATCTGGCCAAACCGCGCCATCTGCTGGATCCGCTGATGCGCGTGGCGCCGGATCGTCCGCTCGATGCCAGTCTGCATCGAAGCAATGGTTCACTCGTCCTGGAGTTCGAAGCTGCGGACAAGGCAGACCGGCTGGCAGCCGATCCGCTGGCCGGCGTCCAGGAGATGGTCGGCGGATTCGATGCAGCCGCGAGCATCGAGGCCCTGTGCCAACTCGCTGCAGAACGGGTACGTGGCGTAGCTCGCTACGACCGGGTCCTGGTGTATCGCTTCATGGAAGACGGCTCGGGCTGGGTCATCGCCGAGAGCTGCGAGGCGCATCTCGAACCCTTCCTCGACCTGCATTATCCCGCCGCCGATATCCCGCAGCAGGCCCGCGCGCTTTATCTCAAGAACTGGCTGCGCCTCATCACGCAGGTCAACTACGAGCCGGCACCACTGACCCCGCCCAACCATCCCGTCACCGGACAGCCGCTCGACATGAGCCAGGCGATCCTGCGCGACGTGTCTCCGATCCATCGCCAGTATCTTCGCAACATGGGGATCGATGCATCGATGTCGATCTCGATCATCTGCGGAGGCGAGCTCTGGGGACTGATCGCCTGCCATCACTACAGTCCGCGTTTGTTGCCGCGACACCTGCGCGCAGTGGGTGAGCTGTTCGGCTCGGTGTTCTCGATGCATCTCGAGGCGCGTCAAAAAGGAGAGCGGTTCGAGGAGCGACTCGCCAGTCGCATGATTCTCCAGAACTTGATGCTCAACCTGGCCAGCGCCGACGACTACGCCGTCGGACTGACCCAGCAATCCCCCAATCTGCTCGACTACATCCAATGCGGGTATTCGGTCGCAGCCGATGGGAACGGGGGTGGCGTCGCCGTCAGCGTCAAGGGACAGTTGACCTTCCTCGGCATCACGCCGACGAAGAACCAGATCGTGGCGTTGGTGGCGTGGCTGAAGACCGGGATCATCGAGAGCAGTGGAATCTGGTCGACGGATCGGCTTGCCGAACACTGGCCACCCGCCGCTCGGTTTGCCGACGTGGCGTCGGGCATCCTGGCCATCGCCGTATCCGAAGAGGAATCGTCCGACTTGATCATCTGGTTTCGACCGGAACTGGTCGGTACCACCTATTGGGCGGGCAAGCCGGCGAAGGCGGTCACCAGCGGGCCTGCCGGCGATCGCCTGAGCCCGCGCGGCTCCTTCGAGTTGTGGAAGGAAACTGTGCGCGAACGTTCGCAGCCCTGGATGCCGGCCGACCTCGACGCCGCGCTCGACATGCGGATCTCGCTTCTGCATGTCGTCTTGCGGCGCATCAACACCGCGGCCATGGAACGCAAGCGCGTCGCCGAGCGGGATCAGTTGCTGATGGCGGAACTCGATCATCGCGTCAAGAACACCATCGCGAATATCCAGGCGCTGGTCGTGCAGACGAGTCGCAGCGCCGAGTCGCTCACCGGCTTCGTCGAAGGTCTTGACGGTCGCATCCAGTCGATGGGCAAGGCGCACAGCCTGTTGTCGCAGAGTCGATGGGAAGGCGTATCGATCAAGAGGCTGCTCGATGAAGAGCTCGAGGCTTACATCAATCGGCCAACCGGCATCCAGATCACCGGCATGGACGTCCTGCTCACGCCGAAGTCGGCCCTTTCCTTGTCGCTGGCCATTCACGAACTGGCGACCAATGCCGCGAAGTACGGCTCGCTGACCAAAGTCGGTGGGCGGGTGTCGGTGAGCTGGCAGATCGCCGACGACGGCACCATCGCCATGTCGTGGACGGAATCCGCAGGTCCGTTGGTGCCGTTGCCGAAGCGGCGTGGATTCGGGTCCATGCTGATCGAGCGCGCCCTCGCGATGGAAACGGGCGGCCGCGCCACCGTCCAGTACCTGCCGACGGGCGTCGTCTGCGAGATCGTCCTGCCTTCGTCGTCGGTCCTGCAATCCGCATCGAGGCGAGGCGCGTGCCCGGTTAGCGAGATGCAGAAGGCTGCGGTGATCGCGGAGGCGCCTCGGGCGGTGCGCATCCTGCTCGTCGAGGATTCTTTCCTCATCGTGATGACGCTGGAGGCGATGTTCGAAGACCTCGGCTGGGTCATCGTGGGTCCGGCAACGCGCAAGGCGGAGGCGCTCGCGTTGGCTCGGTCCGAAGAGTTCGATGCCGCGTTGCTCGACGTCAATCTCGACGGCGACATGTCGTGGGACGTCGCGCAAGTGCTCAAGGAACGCGGCATCCCTTTCATGTTCAGTTCGGGATACGACGTGAAGAGCATCCTGCCGGCGGGGCTGGTCGGCAGTTCCGTCATCGGCAAGCCGTTCAGGCTGGCCGATCTGGAACGGCGCCTTCGCGACATCATCGCGGAAGCACAGCGCATCGCGGTGGTGTGACGGCGGCTGGGAACGATCAGGCGTCGGTCGGATGTTCCGGGAACAATCCGGGCATCCAGCGCACCGCCAGCGCAGCCGGAAATGCAAGACGCAGCGGCGCCCGGGTACTTTCGGCAGTGAGAACACCAGCGCCCATCAGCGATGCGACAAAGCGCCGTGCCTGGCGGTCGCCCATGCCCAACAGGTCGGCGACATCAGCGCAGGCCAGTTCGCGCCTCGGTAGAGCACCGCTTCGAGCACGGCGCCGCTCCGCGGAGGCAGGCGATCGAGGCGTATTTCCTCTTCGGTCCACAACACGATGCGGGCGCGCAAGCGATCCGGTTGCATCAGTTCTTCCATGAACGCGACTTGGTCGATGCACGTCCGGAGGAAGAAGAGACTGAACGCCAGCAAGGACTCTTCACGCAGGTTGCCGCGTCCATCGAGATCGTTGCGACGTCCCAGGTCGCAGGCGGCCAGATGGCTCTTGTAGCGGTCGACCTGGCGGGCCAGTCCCCGCGCCACGGACCACACGGCACCAGTGTCGAGAGTCTGCAGCAGGACGGCATGGGACATTAGGCGCGCGACCCGTCCGTTGCCGTCGATGAAAGGATGGATCTAGAGCAGGCGGTGATGCGATGCTGCCGTTGCGATGACGGCGGCGCTCTTGCCAAGCTGGCTGTAGACGGACTCGAAGCGCTTCAGGAAGCGCGGGACCGCGACCGAACCGATCGCCACGAGCCTGCCGACCTGGACGTCGCGGCTGCGAAGTCCGCCCGGAACGCGGCGGACCGATTCTTTCGTCCCCGGATCTTCCACCGTCAGAAGGTCGTTGGGCAGATGGGCGTAGAAGCGGCGGTGTGACCCACCACGTTTTTCCGGACCATCATTCTTGGAGAACGACTCCAGATTTCACGGATGAACATCCTTGCTGCACGAACTCGTTCGGGGCCCGGTACGCCAGGCTGCTATGAGGCCGGATCTCGTAGTAATGCCGCCGCC
>JANXTA010000110.1 GCA_025356395.1 Betaproteobacteria bacterium | reverse complement strand
ACCAGATGCTGATGGATGGCCGCGGTCGCGAGCAGCGCGGGGATCGCGACATGGTTTGCGTCGATCTTGCGGTCCGACACGATCAGGATGTTGAAGCCCGACTTGACCGCGTCGACCGCCTCGGCGCACAGCGACGCGAGGCGTGCCTCGATGCCATCGCAGCCCCACGCGACCGGGTAGCAGATGTCGAGCTCATGGCTCTTGAACTTGTTCGATGTGTGCTTCTCGATGGCGCGGATGACGGCCATGTCGATCACGTCGAGGAGCGGTTGCGACACCTCCAGGCGCATCGGCGGGTTGATGTTGTTGACGTCGAGCAGGTTGGGCTTCGGGCCCACGAACGAGATCAGCGACATCACCATCTGTTCGCGGATCGGATCGATCGGCGGGTTGGTGACCTGCGCGAAGAGCTGACGAAAGTAGCTGTAGAGCGGCTTGTCCTTGTCGGACGTGACCGCGAGCGGCGAGTCGTTGCCCATCGAGCCGGTGGCTTCCTCGCCGGCCGTGGCCATCGGTGCCATCAGCATGCGCAGGTCTTCCTGCGTGTAGCCGAACGCCTGCTGGCGATCGAGCAGCGTGGCCGCGCTCGATGTCTCGACGGCCGCCTCGGCGCTGGCCGTGGGAATGTCGACGGCGTCCTGCAATTCGTCGAGCTTGACGCGGATCCGGCTGATCCACTCGCGATAAGGCTTGGCGTTGGCCAGCGAGTTCTTGAGCTCGGTGTCGTCGATGATGCGACCGGCCTCGGTGTCGATCAGAAACATCTTGCCCGGCTGCAGGCGCCACTTCTTAACGATGCGCGACTCGGGGATGGGCAGCACGCCGGCCTCCGAAGCCATCACGACAAGGTCGTCGTCGGTGATCAGATATCTGGCGGGTCTCAGTCCATTGCGGTCGAGCGTCGCGCCGATCTGCCGGCCATCGGTGAAGGCGATGGCGGCGGGCCCGTCCCACGGCTCCATCATCGCCGCGTGGTATTCATAGAACGCGCGACGGTTTTCGTCCATCAGCGTGTGCTGCTCCCACGCCTCGGGAATCATCATCATCATCGCGTGGGCGAGCGAGTAGCCGCCCATAACCAGCATCTCGAGGCAGTTGTCGAACGACGCCGTGTCGGACTGGCCCGGATAGATCAGCGGCCAGATCTTGTCGAGCTCGCGGCCCAGCACCGGCGACGAGATCGCCTGCTGGCGCGCATTGATCCAGTTGACGTTGCCCTTGACCGTGTTGATCTCGCCGTTGTGCGCGACCATCCGATACGGATGCGCGAGCTCCCAGCTGGGGAAGGTGTTGGTCGAGAAGCGCTGATGCGCGAGCGCGATGGCCGACACGGTCCGCGGATCGGCGAGGTCCTCGTAATAGACGCCGACCTGATCGGCCAGCAGCAGGCCCTTGTAGACCACGGTGCGCGCCGACATCGACGGCACGAAGAACTCCTTGCCGTGCTTGAGCCTGAGTGCCTGGATCGCATGGCCGGCCGACTTGCGAATGATGTAGAGCTTGCGTTCGAGCGCGTCGGTGACCATCACCTCGGGGCCGCGGCCGATGAACATCTGGCGGATCACCGGCTCGCTCGCCCGCACCGTCGGCGACATCGGCATGTCGCGGTTGATCGGCACGTCGCGCCAGCCGAGCAGCACCTGGCCGCAGGCGCGCACCGCCCGTTCGAGTTCCTGCTCGCAGGCCATGCGCGACGCGTGTTCCTTCGGCAGGAAGATCATGCCGACGCCGTATTCGCCGACCGGCGGCAGCGTGACGCCCTGCTTGCCCATCTCCTCGCGGAACACCGCGTCGGGGATCTGGATCAGCACGCCGGCACCGTCGCCCATCAGCGGATCGGCACCCACCGCGCCCCGATGATCGAGGTTCTTCAGGATCAGCAGACCCTGTTCGACGATGGAGTGGCTCTTGTGACCGCGGATGTGGGCGACGAAGCCGACCCCGCAGGCATCGTGCTCGAGGAACGGGCGATAGAGCCCGTGGCGTTCCGCGTCGGCCCGCAGTTGCTCGATATCGATGGAGTCCATGGCGGAGGAAGTCTTGGGAGGGGTCATGGCGATCGTCGATGGCAGGCGAGCGCGCACTTTAATGCGCCGCACCACCCGACACAACCGGAACATTTGGGGTCGCACCCCAATTAACGCGCATCGCCGGATTTCACGCTCAGAAACGGGGACAGATCACCTTTCCTGGGCACCAGGCTTGCGTTTACGCCCGCGTTTGAGCGGTCCGGGCCTGCGATTGACCGCGTTTTCCAGGTCGGCGACGAACGCAGGGCCGCCGAGTACCCAACCACCTTCGACGGCGGCATCGATCCGCGCCAAGACCGCGATGGGCAAGGAGGCTTCGGCGATGCCGCGATAGGACGCCTGGCGCTCGAATGGGGTATCGCTCAGCGCCCAGTAGAGCGCGTGATCGCTGATGAGAGGCTGCTGTTCGCGGCCGACGTGGTGGCCGTAGCTCGACCAGCGCCAGGCGCCAGGTTCGCCGACCAGTGCCTCGAGCACCGGTTGGTGCTCGACATGGCGCATCGACGGCAGCAGGAATTCGTCCGCGTCGATCAGCGTGGAGCGATAGCGACGATCCCAGAGCGGGCCGCTGCGGGCCGTCTTGCGATTCAGGTGCGGCACGTACCGTCGCCCAACGGTCTGCATCAGCCGGGCGATCGAATCCGCTTGCGCGGGCGTCGCGAGCATGCGGATCTGCGTCGGCATCAGGACGTACGCATGCAGCGCGACCGCATGGGCGCGAACGCCTTCCTCGAGCAGTGCGAGGAACAGCATGTAGTCGTCGGCATCGGTGAACAACGCGCGGCCGGCGACGGGCCGCTGGACGAGGTGCTGGACGACGGCAGGAGCGTAGAGGCGCTTGAGGCGGGCCATGCGGGGAAGATCGCGATGACGCGGTTAAGGATCGCGGAACACGGCCGGAAGCGAGCAGGACCTGAGGCACCGATGAAGGAGCCTCGATACCGACTCCCAGCGGGCGCTAAGGATAACTTCCCGGAGGACGAGGCATGCGTGCAACACCCCGCAGAAAAGCCGCGTGCTTGATTGCCACTCTTTGAAAGCTGCGCTCTAATTACGCGCGGCAAACACTTAATTTGACACGGTTTATCGCGTTTATTCCAAGCGGTAAATCCGAATAGTCGGCGCTACGATCGACACGGTTCGTCATCCCATCGGCAGCAGGAGCACAAGTTGAAAATAAATTCGTCGCGCACGATTTCGTCCCTTTTCCTGATGGCACTGTTCACGCTGCTCGGGGCCTGCGGCGGAGGGGGGTCGGGAAGCTCGTCGAGCACGCCGGTGTCAACCACGCCCGCCGCGCCGACTCTGGTTTTGAGTGGTTCGACAAATGTGGTCTCTACGACGACACCGGCTGTACTCAGCGCTGTACTGAAGAACAGCAGTGGCGCTGAAGTGCCCGGCGTTGTGGTGACGTTCGCGACCACCGGAACCAACTTAGGCGCCTTGTTTCCGGTAGGAGGCACCGCACTGACCGACGCGAATGGCATCGCCAGCATCACGCTCAATCCAGGCACCGCCTCTGGCGCCGACTCCGTCACAGCTAAGGCAACAGTCAATTCCGTTGCAGTCACCAGCAACGCATTCGGGTACGCCTCGACCGGCACTACGAGCGCGGCAGTTGTGACGCTGAGTAGTTCGTCCAGCTCGATCTCGTCGTCCAGTCCCGCTATCTTGTCTGCCACCGTCCATAACAGTTCGGGAGCGCTTGTCGCTGGAACGCTGGTGCGCTTCGCGACAGCCGGCACGGGATTTGCGCTCTTCTCGCCGAGCGGAGCCACGGCGCTGACCAACGCAAGCGGTGTTGCGCAGATTTCGTTGCTTGCCGGCAGCCAATTCGGTGCCGACACCGTGACTGCCACCGCAACGGTATCTGGTGTGTCGGTATCCAGCAGCGCCCTGGGTTTCTCCGTTTCAGGAACAGCTTCGGCCTCGCAGATCACGCTTGCAGCCAGCACGAACACCATCTCATCAAGCACCCCGACAACGCTGACAGCGACTCTCTCCAACACGTCAGGCACGCCGCTGGCTAATACGGTGGTGACTTTCGCGACGCAGGGCACGGGCTATGGCGTTTTCTTCCCGAGCGGAGGGACGGCACTGACGAATTCATCCGGCGTTGCAACCATCACCCTGAACGCCGGGACGCAAATTGGTGCCGATACGGTCACCGCCACCGCGACGGTGAGCGGAGTCACGGTAACCAGCAGTCCTCTGGGGTATTCCGTGTCGGCAGCTCCGGTCACGTCCACCGCAGCGTCGATCCAATTTGTATCGGCGAATCCGACGATAATTGCGCTCCGCGGCATTGGCGGCCAGGAAAATTCGACCATCGTCTTCAAGGTTCGAGATTCGAACGGCAACCCGCTGGCGAATCAGGCCGTGACTTTCGCTCTGACCACGACGGCGGGTGCCATCGGCTTCGCCTCGACCAGCCCGACTAGCGCATCGGATGGAACCGTTAACGCGGTCCTGCAAGCTGGAACGGTCCCGACCGCCGTGCGTGTTAAAGCTGTCCTCACGAGCAATACCAACATCACGTCGGTCTCAAGTCAGCTCGTGGTGTCCACCGGACTGCCCCACCAGAACGGGTTCTCACTGGCCGCATCGAAGTTGAACCTCGAAGCATTCAACTTCGACGGCATCACCTCGCAGTTGACCGTGCGCTTAGCCGACCGATACGGCAATCTTGTGCCCGACGGCACTGCTGTCTCATTCAGAACGGCTGGTGGGGTAGGACTCGTCGTACCTTCTTGCACAACAACTGCAGGCGCATGCACCGTGCAGTTCACGAGCGCCGGCGTCAGGCCAATCAACGGACGACTCGTAATCCTGGCCACGGCGATCGGCGAAGAAAGTTTCATCGACCTCAACGGCAATGGCCTTTTCGATGCGAGCGAGCAATCGACCATCACCGATCTCGGTGAGGCATACATCGACGCGAATGAAAACGGTGTGCGCGATGCCGGCGAAGAGTTCATCGACTTCAATAACAACCAGCGATATGACGGCCCCACAGGCAATTTCGTTGGCATCCTGCGAAACGATGGTGTCGCACCATCGACGCTGAATGTTCGCGCGAGCATCACGCTCGTGCTGTCGACGAGCGCCGCGCGAATCGCCGGTCTCCCGGCGGCCATCAATCCAGCGCAGTGCACCAACGGCACGCCTTTTACACCAACGCCGCAGACTTTCACCTTCACGATCGGCGACCTCAACGGCAATCGCATGGTGTCGGGCACGACCATTGTGTTCTCAACTTCGAACGGCACGATCACCAGTCAACCGGCGTCGTTCACCGCGCTCGACAGCAATGTCAATGCGCCGCAGAGCTTCACGGTCTCGCTCGCGAGCGACGCAACGCAAGACGCGACCGCACTGGCTTGCACCAACGCCACGCATCTTGGCTCGTTCCTCGTAACTGTCACTTCGCCGACGGGAGCGATCACGACGGCATCTATTCCCGTCAACGATTGATCTGGTACAGGCGCGTCGCAAAGAAAAAAGGGCCTCGCGGCCCTTTCTTCATTGCGCGTCGATCTCGAACAATCGTCGATGCTCGCGGATCGCATACCGATCCGTCATCCCTGCGACATAGTCGGCGATCGCGCGCGCGCCGATCTCCTTCATCCGCTCCTGATGTTCGTCCGGCAACAGATCCGCGTTGCCGATGAACGCCTCGAACAACTCGGTGACGATGCGCTTGGCCTTGTTGGCCATCCGCTGGACGCGGTAGTGGTAGTACAGCTCTTTGCGCAGGAAACGCTTGAGCTGGACGGCTTCGTCCCGGATCCGCGGACTGAACGCGATCAGCGCCGGTCCGTTCCGTACGTCCGCCAGCGACTCCGGCGCGGCTGCGCGGATGTTCTCGCGCGTCGTCTCCGTCACGTCCGTGATCAACTCGTTGATCATCCGTCGTACGGTCTCGAGGATCAATCGACGCGGCGCGAGCTTCGAAAAGGTCTGCTCGACAGTGCGCGCATGCCGCGCGAACAGGTCGATCGCCATCATCTGGTCGATCGTCAGCAGACCCGATCGCAAGCCATCGTCGATGTCGTGATTGTTGTAGGCGATCTCGTCGGCCAGGTTCGCCAGCTGCGCTTCGAGCGAAGGCTGCTTGCGCTCGATGAAACGCAGGCCGATGGCGCCAAGCGTCCGCGCGTTCTCCACCGAGCAGTGCTTGAGGATGCCCTCGCGAGTCTCGAAGCACAGGTTGAGTCCGTCGAAGCCGCCGTAACGTTCCTCGAGCACGTCGACCACCCGCAGCGACTGCAGGTTGTGCTCGAAGCCGCCGTGCGTCTTCATGCAGGCGTCGAGCGCGTCCTGCCCGGCATGACCGAAAGGCGTGTGGCCGAGGTCGTGGGCTAGGGAGATCGCTTCGGTCAGGTCTTCGTTCAGGCCGAGGTTGCGTGCGATCGAACGGGCGATCTGCGCCACCTCGAGCGAGTGGGTCAGCCGCGTGCGAAAGAGGTCGCCTTCGTGATTGACGAAGACCTGCGTCTTGTACTCGAGCCTGCGAAACGCGCTCGAATGGATGATGCGGTCGCGATCGCGCTGGAACGCGCTGCGCGAGGCCGACGACTCCTCCGCGTGCTGACGTCCCTGCGACTCGCCGTCATGGACCGCATACGGCGCGAGCGTCCGGGACGCCGCGGCGCTCAAACGACGACCGCCTGATCGACCAGCGACGATTCGGGCCGTGCCGAAAGAACCGCATCGAGGTCCGCATCGTCGACCTGCGACACCCGGGAACTGCCGAGTCCGTCGATCAGCACGAAGCGCAGCCGTCCCCGCTCGGCCTTCTTGTCGGTCGACATCCAGCGTCGCCACTCTTCGACGCTCAGGCGCGGTGGCTCGACCGGCAATCCGGCGGTAGCCAGCAGCGCGACCAGACGACGACACACGCTCTGCTCGACGAGGCCGAGCTTCGCGGAGAGCGCAGCCGCCATCACCATGCCCACCGCGACGGCTTCGCCGTGCAGCCAACTGCCATAGCCACTCGCCCCTTCGATCGCATGGCCGAAGGTATGGCCGAAGTTGAGCAGCGCGCGGCGACCCGACTCGCGCTCGTCGCTGCCGACGATCTCGGCCTTGAGTTCGCACGAGCGCCGGATGGCATGGGTCAGCGCCCCGCGATCGCGCATCAGCAGGCGCGGCATCGCGTCCTCGAGCCACGTGAAGAATGTGGCATCCAGACTCGCGCCGTACTTGATCACCTCGGCGAGACCCGCGGCATACTCGCGTGCAGGCAGGGTGTCGAGCGTCGACAGGTCGACCACCACGCCGCGCGGCTGGTGGAACGCGCCGATCATGTTCTTGCCGAGCGGATGATTGATGCCGGTCTTGCCGCCGACCGAAGAGTCGACCTGCGCCAGCAACGTGGTCGGGACCTGGATGAAGCGCACGCCGCGCTGATAGGTCGCGGCCGCGAAGCCCGCCACGTCGCCGACGACGCCCCCGCCGAGCGCGACCACGGTCGCGGTCCGGTCCAGGCGCGCCTCCAGCATCGCGTCATGGATAGTGTCGAGCATCTCCGCGTTCTTGAACCGTTCGCCATCGGGAACGACGATCGGCACGACCCGGTACCCGAGCTTGGTGAACAGTCGGCACAACGCTTCGCCGTAGCGCGGTGCGAGCGTGTCGTTGGTCACCACCGCGAGATCGCCGACGGTGCCGCACTCGGCGAAGAGCGCCGACCAGAATGCCGCGTGCGACGGCGGACCACTGACGGGGCCGTCTGCGATGTGGATGAGGTAGCTGCGATCGCCGAGCGCGACCAGCAGCGGCCGATCGGTCGAGGGCATGGGCGAGTCCGGCGTCATGCGCGATCCACGGCGGCAGAGACCTCGTCGTCGAGTGTCGAACCCGCCAGGCCCGAGACCTGCACCGCCAGCGTCTCGACCAGCCGCGTGACGCTGGGTCGGCCGGTCTCGACGATCAGGTCGGCGACCTCGCGATACTGCGGGTCGCGGACCAGCAGCAACTCCTCAAGGCGCTGCCGGGGGTCCGCGCAGGCCAACAACGGCCGGGTGCGATCGTTGCGGGTACGCAGCCACAGATCGTGCGCCTTGGCATGCAGGTAGATGGTCAGCCCGCGCTGCTTCAGCCGCGATCGGGTCAACGGCGACAGGACCGCGCCACCGCCCGTCGCGACCACGACGCCCTCGCGCTGGGACAACTCGTCGATGACCTGTTCTTCTCGCTTGCGAAAGCCGGCCTCGCCCTCGACCTCGAAGATCACCGAGACCGACACGCCGGTGCGTTCCTGGATCTCGTGATCCGAGTCGATGAAGGTGCGTTGCAGCCGAGCCGCCAGCAGGCGTCCGACCGCGCTCTTGCCTGCACCCATCATGCCCACGAGGAAGATGTTGCTGCTCTTGTTGATCACCACCCGATTCTATGCGTTGCCTGAGGAAAATAGAAAATGCCGCCCGAAGGCGGCATTCTCGACGGGACCGACCGCCCTTAGACGACCGGTGCGGCTGTCGTCAAACCCGCGCGAATCCTAGCGAACGCTCACCGTCCCGTTGACCTGGGTCGGCGTGATGAAGATCAGCAATTCGGTCTTCGCGATGGACTTGGTGGTGTTGCGGAACAGGTAGCCGAGGACCGGCACG
>JANXTA010000109.1 GCA_025356395.1 Betaproteobacteria bacterium | reverse complement strand
GTAGGCCTTCGCCTCGCCACCGAACAACTTCGACAGCACCGTCGTGATCGCCGCCGTCAGCGTCGTCTTCCCATGATCCACGTGTCCGATCGTCCCCACGTTCACGTGCGGCTTCGTCCGTTCGAATTTGCTCTTTGCCATGGTCGCTCCTGCGCTGTCGCTTTTTGGAAGTTGTTAAAAGGTCAAATGCCGATGGTGCTGCGCAGGCGCTGCCTGCGCGCTCGATTGGGTGGTGCCCTTGGCGTGGATCGAACACGCGACCTCTCCCTTACCAAGGGAGTGCTCTACCACTGAGCTACAAGGGCCGACAACGATGTGAACTCAATGACGCGACTTATTGCGGTGTGGAGCGGGTGAAGGGAATCGAACCCTCGTCATAAGCTTGGAAGGCTTCAGCTCTACCATTGAGCTACACCCGCGCGCCGGAGAGAACGAACAACTTTTTCCCAACGAACACCACGACAAATCCGTGGTGACTTCGGACCCCGCCCACATCTTGCAATCCTGGTGGAGGAGGCTGGATTCGAACCAGCGTAGGCGTAAGCCAACAGATTTACAGTCTGCCCCCTTTAACCACTCGGGCACCCCTCCGAAGGGAACCGCCAATTATCGGGGCGAAAATCGGTTCTGTCAACGCCACTCGTGCCGGCGCTTCGCGACGCAGCCATTTTGCGACATCACGGCCGGGGCACGACCGGCAGCGGCAAAGCGCCGGTGCTCTTGATCTGGTCCAGTGAAATCTCGGAACGGGTCGTCACGGAGTCGAAGTTCTGCGTGAGGCGCTTGAGCAGGAAATTCGAAAACGTGTGCAGGTCGGCCGCGACCACCTTCAACAGGAAGTCGGCCTCGCCGGTCACCACATGGCATTCGAGGATTTCGGGGATCTCGGCGACGACATGCCGAAACTTCTCGAGGTCCTGCGAGCGTCCGCCGCCCAACGTCACGCTGACGAACGCGAGCACGCCCAGCCCGATGCGTTCGCGGTCCAGCAATGCGCAGTAGCCGCTGATCGAGCCCTGTTCCTCAAGGCGCTTGACCCTGCGAAAGCACTGCGGCGCCGAAAGATGGGCCACCTCGGCGAGTTGCGCGTGCGAGGCGCGGCCGTCGACCTGGAGCCGGCCCAGGATGCGCAGATCGACCGCGTCGAGATCGTGATGCACGATTCTTTCTCCAATCATCTTGTTTATGAACATGTCGATTCATTTCAAAGCTAATTGATGATCAGTATGCAAGGAAATCGCAGCCAACGTTCAATAAGATTGCAAGACACCTGACTTCGGAAATCACTATGTCCTCCACCACGCTCGAGAAGCGCTATTCCGCCCGCAACTACAACCCCCTACCCGTCGAACTGACGCGCGGCGAGGGCATCCATTTATGGGACGTCCATGGGCGGCGTTACATCGACATGATGTCGGCCTATTCGGCGGTAAGTTTCGGGCACGGGCGCCCCGAACTCGTCGAGGCGCTGACCGCGCAGGCCGCGCGCCTCGCCGTGACGTCGCGGGCATTCCATACCGATCGCCTCGGCCCCTTCCTCGAGAAACTGTGCCTGGTCACCGGGATGGACCGCGCGATCCCGATGAACACCGGTGCTGAAGCTGTCGAAACCGCCATCAAGGCCGTGCGGAAGTGGGCCTACAAGGTCAAGCGCGTTGCCCCCGATCGCGCAGAGATCATCGTCTGCGCCGGCAATTTCGCGGGACGCACGACAACGATCGTCGGCTTCTCGAGCGAGGCGCAGTACCGCGACGGCTTCGGGCCGTTCGCGCCCGGTTTCAGGCACGTCCCGTTCGGCAATGCCGCCGCGCTCGAGAAGGCGATCACCGCCAACACGGCAGCCTTCCTCGTCGAGCCGGTGCAAGGCGAGGCCGGCATCATCGTTCCGCCCAACGGCTATCTGTGCAAATGCGCCGAGATCTGCCGGCGCCACAACGTGCTGCTGATCTGCGACGAGGTCCAGACTGGTCTCGGCCGCACGGGCGCAGTTCTCGCCTGCCATCACGAAGACGTGCGGCCCGACGGCATCACGCTCGGCAAGGCGCTGGGTGGCGGACTGCTGCCCGTCTCCGCGTTCGTGGGTCGCGCCGAGTTGATGAACGTCTTTAACCCGGGAGATCACGGCAGCACCTTCGGCGGCAATCCGCTGGCCGCGGCCGTGGGCCTCGCCTCGCTCGAACTGCTGCTGACGGAAAAACTGTCGGAGAACGCCGCGATCATGGGCGAGCGGCTGCTGCGCGGCTTGCAGGCGATCGACTGCCCGCTGATCAAGGACGTGCGCGGCAAGGGGTTGCTGATCGGCGTCGAGTTCGATCCCGAGCACATTTCAGCCCGCGCCGTGTGCGAGCGACTGATCGAGGCGGGCATCCTGTCGAAAGATACTCACGACACGGTGGTCAGGTTTGCGCCACCGCTGACGATCACTGCAGCGCAGATCGACGGAGCACTAGGCCTGATCTCCCAAACGTTTCACGCGCTGCAGGACGAAGAAGGCGTCGTCAAGGTCGCGTAAGTCATTGTTCATGCAGCGATGATTTTCCGCGGTGCTTGCTTTTTTGCAATGCAGCATAAAATAGCTGACATGAATATCAACTCGCCTCCACCCACCGGCCTCGACGCACATCGCGCGCGTGCGACCCCGATCCGGGAACTCGGATCGAGTGAACGCTCGCTCTTCCTGAAGCATCTTCTTTCGCTGGAAACGGAAGATCGCTATCTGCGCTTCGGGAGTCCGCTGTCAGACGCGGCGATCGGGGCCTACGTCGACCGCATCGACTTCCGCACCGACACCGTCTTCGGCGTCTTCGACGACCGCTTGAAGCTCGCCGCCGCCGGCCATTTCGCGCCGATCCCGAAGTCGACCGCGCTTGAAGCAAAGACGCTCCGTTCCGCCGAGTTCGGGCTGTCCGTCGCCAGCGATGCGCGCGGCCGTGGCCTGGGCACGGCGCTCTTCCTGCGCGCGTCCTCGCACGCGCGCAACCTCGGCGTCTCGTCCCTCTTCATGCATTGCCTGAGCGAGAACCGCGCGATGATCCGCATCGCGCGCCGGGCCGGCATGGAGATCGAGCAGTCCCGCGGCGAGGCAGACGCCTATCTGTCGCTCGAACCCGGCACCGTCGCGACCGCCATCGAAGAAGGCGTGCAGCGCCAGATCGCGCTGTTCGACTTCGCGGTGAAGCGCCAGATGCTGCTGGCCTTCAAGGCCTTCAAGGCCGTCGCCGCAGGCGCGTGAAGCGCGTCAGTTCCTGAGGCTTCTGATCCGGCCCGCAGCCGGCGCCGGCATCGGTGAATGCGCCTTGAAGTAGGCTTCCGACGCGTCCACGTCGATCAGGCCCACGATCTTGTCGCGACCGTCGATGAGCACCGTGAAGCCGTCACCGCCACTGGCCATGAAGCTGTTGATCGTGACGCGGTAGTCGGCCGTCAGCACGATCGGCGCGCCATCGAGGCGGATGGTTTCGGCCAGGATCCGCGCACCCATCGGCCGGTCGACGTCGTACGAATAGCTGAAATTGTGCGAAACCTGAAGGATCTGCGTCTGCTGCCGCGCGGGCAGCCACTGCTGCTCGAGGACGGCCTTGATCTGCGCGCCGCTCAACGTCACGGTCATCAGGTTGTTGCCGAAGGGTTGCGCGCGAAACAGCGCGCCGTAGGTCACCGCGCCATCCGGTCCGTTGTCGATCGGCGCGCGCACGCTGCCCGGGTTCAGCAGGGCGAAGCGGGCGCCGACCGGCCGCGTGGCTTCGAGTTCCGCATCCGCGATGATGCTGCCCAGCGCCGACTGTCCCGAAGCGTCCTCCCGATTGCTCAGCGATCCCTGCGCGCTGCCGACCTGGCGACTGGCATAAGGCGCGACGCTCGCGGCATAGGCTGAGATGTGCGCGGCAACGACCGGATCGCGATCGAGCACCGGATAAGCGGCCTGGTCCCTGACATCGCCGAAAGCATCGCTCACGACGATCCGGTTGACGGCCGATTTACGCAACACGCGGCCCGTCGAACGATCGATCTCGAGATCGATATCGGTGATCAGGCGGCCATACGAAGCCGCACTGGTCAGCAGGAAACTGCGGTAGGTGCAGACGTAAGGCTGGTGGGTGTGCGCGGACGCGACCACGTCGATGCTCGGGTCCAGGCGGTCGAGGATCGGCAGGATGTCGCCGGTCAGGCCCGGACAGGTCTTCTCGTTGAGCCGTGCCTTCGAAAAGCCGCCTTCGTGGATCAGCACGACAATCGTGTTGACGCCCTGCGCGCGCAGCTCGGCGGCCCGCGCATTGATCGTGCTCGCCTCGTCCCTGAACTCGACGCTGGTGATGCCGGCAGGGTCGACGATCTGGTCGGTGCCCTTCAGCGTCAGGCCGATGAAGCCGATCTTCACGCCTTCGAAGATCTTGATGCCGTAGGCCGGGAAGATCGGTTGACCAGTCGCCTTGTCGATCACGTTCGCGGCCAGATACTGGA
This sequence comes from Betaproteobacteria bacterium, assembly GCA_025356395.1. Taxonomy (GTDB): domain Bacteria; phylum Pseudomonadota; class Gammaproteobacteria; order Burkholderiales; family Burkholderiaceae_D; genus CAHJXF01. Next base: position 23,764 of record JANXTA010000109.1, on the reverse strand, counting down.
ACTTCGCGCCTTCGAAGCGATGTCCGCCGCGGCACGGCTCCAGCGAGACGACCAGGCGCTCGCAACCGCCGGTCTGCTTGCGCTTGAGCTCGGCGACGCCGCGATCGAACTCGTGGTTGCCCACCGAGTTGAAGTCGACGCCGATCAGGTTCATCGCCTCGATCGTCGGCTCGTCGAGGAACAGCGCCGAGACCAGCGGACTCGCGCCGATCATGTCGCCGGACGAGACGATCGCGTGATTGGGATTGCGGGCGGCGAGGACCTTGACCAGCGTCGCGAAGCGCGCGCCGCCCCCGGCCGGGACCGCCACGTCACGATCGGTGGCGTCGGGTGCGAGGCCGCCTTCCGGCGCGCGAATCACGGCGCCTGGCGGCTCGAGGTTGCCGTGGAAGTCGTTGAACGCGATCAGCTTGACCTTGAGCGGCGGACCGGCCGGTCCGGGCGCTATGTTCGCGCAGCCGGCGAAGACGAGACTGACCAGCAGCGACGCGAGACGGCGCATGAACTTCCCCGTTTGAAACGACTAGATCCTAGCCGACTGCGTCGAGCACGACGCCCGCGTCCTGTGCCTGCTGGTCCGCGTGATACGACGACCGCACCATCGCACCAACGGCGGCGTGCACGAAACCCATCGCGATCGCCTCGCGCTCGAAGTGCGCGAACGTGTCCGGATGTACGTAGCGGCGCACCGGCAGGTGATGCTCGGACGGCTGGAGGTACTGCCCGATCGTCAGCATGTCGACGTCGTGGGCCCGCAGGTCGCGCATCGTCTGCAGGATCTCGTCGTCGGTCTCGCCGAGGCCGACCATGATGCCGCTCTTGGTCATCACGTTCGGATGACCGGCCTTGAAGCGCTTGAGCAGGTTGAGCGACCACGCGTAGTCGGAGCCTGGACGCGCCTCGCGGTACAGGCGCGGCACGGTCTCGAGGTTGTGGTTCATCACATCCGGCGGCGCGGCCTTGAGGATGTCGAGCGCACGATCCATGCGTCCGCGGAAGTCGGGCGTGAGGATCTCGATCTTGGTGGCGGGCGACAACTCGCGGGTCTTGCGGATGCAGTCCACGAAATGCTGCGCGCCACCATCGCGCAGGTCGTCGCGATCGACGCTGGTGATCACGACATACGAAAGCCGCAGCGCTGCGATGGTCTTCGCGAGATTGGCCGGCTCGTTCACGTCGAGCGGATCCGGGCGGCCGTGGCCCACGTCGCAGAACGGACAGCGTCGGGTGCACTTGTCACCCATGATCATGAACGTCGCGGTGCCCTTGCCGAAACACTCGCCGATGTTCGGGCAGCTGGCTTCCTCGCACACGGTGTGCAGCTGGTGCTCGCGAAGAATTTGCTTGATCTCGTTGAAGCGCTGGGTCGAGGCTGCGCCGCCGGCCCGGACACGGATCCATTCGGGCTTGCGCAGACGCTCCGCCGGCTCGACCACGATCGGGATGCGACCGTAGGCGCGCTGCGTCTTTTCGCGCGCCTTCTGCTTGATGGTCGGGTCGTAGGTTTCCATCGGGGCTTTCTACCGTGAGGCGAATTCGATACGTCGGATCAGGATGGACGCGAGCGAGTGGCCGCTGGATGCGACGTCGGCCTCGATGCCCAGCGACTTGAGGTCGATGGTCTTGAGGCCCGGATATCCGCAGGCGTCGATCGACGCGTAGGGCGTGAGATCCATCGCGACGTTGAGGCTCAGGCCGTGGAAACTGCGGCCGTTAACGATCTTGAGACCGAGGGCTGCGACCTTCTGCAATTCGTCGTCGAGCGAGACGTAGACGCCCGGTGCACCAACCTTCGTCGAACTCACCAGAGTATACGCGGCGAGCCCCTCGATGATGGCCTGCTCGATGAGCTGCACGAACTCGCGGACCTTGATGCCGCGGCGCTTCAGATCGATCAGCAGATAGGCGATCAGTTGCCCCGGGCCGTGATACGTGATCTGTCCGCCGCGCTCGGTCTGCACGACCGGGATGTCGACCTCGCCGTGCAGATGGCTCATGCGTCCGGCCTGTCCGAGCGTGAAGACCGCTTCGTGCTCGAGCAGCCAGATCTCGTCGGGCGTGGTCTCGTCTCGCGCCCGCGTGAAGGCGATCATCGCGTCCCGCGTCGCCTCGTAGGGCTGCATCGCAAGCGAGCGAACGCGGATCGCGGACGACGCGATGGCCGCCTCCATCATCGGACTTCGCCGATCGCAAGATTAAGCATCAGCCCGTTTGACGCACGCAGGGTCGGGACGTAGGCTCCGCGCGCGACCGTCCAGTCCAAATTCCAGGAGCTTCGATGCAGTCCCACCCCAACCTCCGTCCATTTCATCGTCTTAAGCCTGTCGTGATGGCCATTCCGCTGCTCTGGTCAGTCTTGGCACATGCCGTCGACATGAACGAATGCAAGGCGACCGAGGACGACCTGAAGCGACTCGCCTGCTACGACGCCGTGACGGGCCACATCATCAAGAACGTGGACCAGAAGACGGTCGTCAAGGACGTGAAGATCGAGGCGTCGAGCACGCCGCTCGTCGCCGCGACCAAGCCCGACAGCACGCGGCCCGGGACGCGTCCTTCGTCGCTCGACGAACGCTGGGATCTTGACGGCCTGCCCAGCCCTGCCCTGTTCGCACTGCGCCCCTACAAGCCGGTCTATATTCTGCCCGCCTTCTACTCGAGCAGCCCGACCACGCATCCCACGAGCCCGAACCCGGCGAACAACGCGACGCTGCAAGGTCCCATCGATCATCTCGAGGGCAAGTTCCAGTTGAGCCTGAAGGCGAAGATGCTGAAGAACATCGGCTTCGCAGGCAGCGACTTCTGGTTCGGCTACACGCAGAGTTCGCGCTGGCAGGTCTACAACCACCAGACCTCGCGGCCTTTCCGCGAGACCGACTACGAGCCGGAGCTGATCTACACCGCGCCGACCCATTACTCGCTGCTCGGCCTGGACGGCAGGATGGTCGGCCTGTCGCTGACGCACCAATCGAACGGCCGGGACATTCCGCAGTCGCGCAGCTGGAACCGTGTAATCGCGCAGGTCGGCGTCGAGAACGACAACTGGACCGTGATGGTTCGCCCGTGGCTGCGCATCCGCGAGAAGGCCGACAAGGACGACAACTCGGACATCCTCGACTACGTCGGACGCGGTGAGGTCGTGGCGATCCGCAAGCTCGGCAACCAGCAGATCGCCGTCACGCTGCGCCATTCGCTCAAGGGTGGCGACCGTTCGCGCGGATCGGCTGCGGTCGACTGGGCATTCCCGGTCTATGGCTACCTGAAGGGCCATGTCCAGCTGTTCACGGGCTATGGCGAGAGCCTGATCGACTACAACCACAAGCAGAACTCCATCGGCGTCGGCCTCTCGCTGGGCGAGTGGCTCTGATCGAACGCCCATGAAAAGCAGGCTGCCCGGGACCGGCGCCGCCTGCTTTGCCTCACGACCGGTGCGCGTCGCTCAGCGCGGCGGCATCGGAGCCCTGCCGGGCTGGTCTTCGTGCTCGCGCATCCATTCGCCACGACCGCGCATTCCATGGGGCCGCGACAGGTGCGAGCGTAGAAACTCGCGGGCCTGGCCGCGCTGCACCGGGTTCAGGCTGTCATAGACCGCGAACCATGCATCGCGAAGGCTGGTCATCGCCGCTTTCCGTTCGGCCTGAACGCCGTCCATGTCGGCCGCCAGCTTGCGCGGATCGAAGTTCGGATCGTCGAGCATGGCGACCATGCGCTCATCGCGTGCCCTCATCTGCTCGCGCGTGTCGGTCGGCGGCTTCATCAACCCTTGCGCCTTGTCCCAGAGCGCCGTCTGGCTGGCGTTGAGCTTCAGCGAGGTCTTGAGGCGTTCGACTTCCATCATCATGCGGTGACCGTGACCGCCGTGCATGCCGGGACCACCCTCACCCATTGGCGGATGATGCGGCGGCATCGGCGGCACGGGCGCGGTCGCCGGGGCGGCAGTCTGTGCGTAGGCGAGCGTGGTGAGCGCGATGCCGCCGCCTGCGGCGATCGAAAAGACCAGCAGGCTGCTGGCAAGGCGGGTGAATGAAATTTTCATGGCGGTCCAATGGAAATCGATGGGCGACCTGCCTGGCGTAGATCGTATTTCTCGATCCCGGCAGTTCGGCTGCGAAAGATTGTGCCGACGCGGTCTTCGAAAGACATCATTGTTGCCGCGAAACCGATTGCAGTTTGTTTCACCGGGGTTTTATGCAACGGGTCCTTTCTAGAATGGCGGCATGAACATGACCATCAAAGATCCCTCTCCCCTCGTCGTCGACGAACTCCGTTCGGTGGGCTCGAGGAACCCATTGACGCCGGTCGCGGCCACCTCGATGCGCCGGCTGCTCGTCGTCGACGACGACAGCGATCTGCGGCAATTGCTGTCCGCTTATCTGTCCCGTCACGGCTACGACGTTCTGCTGCTGCCGAACACCGAACAGCTCGACGCCTATCTCGATCGCTACAACCCGCATCTCGTGATCCTGGATCTGATGATGCCGGGCGAGGACGGGCTCGCGGCCTGCCGCCGCTTGCGCGGCAAGGGCGACATGACGCCGATCGTGATGCTGACGGCGCGCGATGAAACGGTCGACCGCATCGTGGGACTCGAGATGGGTGCCGACGACTACCTGGGCAAGCCGTTCGAACCCCGCGAGCTGCTGGCTCGCGTCGAAGCCGTGCTGAGGCGCTACGCGACGTCGTCGTTCGAAGGCGCCTCGAAGCCCTTCGCTTTCGGGCCCTTCGAATGCAACTTCACCGCGCGCCAGCTGACGCGCAACGGCGTGCCGGTGCCATTGACCGGCGGCGAGTTCGTCCTGCTGTCCGCGCTGATCCGCAACGCCAATCGGCCGCTCAAGCGCGAACGCCTGCTCGAGCTCACGCGCGGCGGTCCGGTGGATTCGCCACGCGACAGCCTCGACCGCGCGATCGACATGCAGATCTATCGCCTGCGCCGCGCGATCGAGGACGATCCCGCGCATCCGCGTCACATCCGCACGATCTGGGGCGTGGGCTACGTGTTCGTCCCGAATGCGGACGCCCCCTACAGCGGCGACGCCGAGCAGGTCGAGGACTAGGTTCCCCGCACGATGTTCTGGCTACCGCGCTCGCTTCGCGGGCGTACCCTTTTGCTCACCGTGATCGGCATCATCGCCTGCGAATGCGTGACGTTCGCGGTGCTGGGTATCTATCGCCATTCGCTGCTCGCGGGCCGGGCGCGGGACTTCGTCAGCGGCCAGGTCGAGATGGTCCGCAGCTCGCTGACGCACGCGACACCCGAACAGGTCGCCGCCGAACTCGACACGCCCCCCAACCAGCGTCACCGGCGCCGCATCTTCGTGCCGCGCGAGGCCGACCGCGGCGGCGCACCGTTCCCGCAACCGCGCGCAGAACCAGCCCGGACCACGGAGCCGGCCGTCCTGGATCGAGCACCCCCTGCCTCGGGCAGCGAACGACGCGGCGGCCCACCGCCCGATCGCACGCGCGGACCCGATGAGTTCGGCGGACTCGGGCCGCGTGCCGGCGCGCACATGCGGCTGCTGCAGACCTTGCCCGAGAACGCGACCAGGGACGAGCCTTACGACCTCTCGTTGCCGCAAGTGGTCACGGCACTTCGTGACGAATACGGCAGCGACGCGCTGCGCTTCACCGACGAGCCCGAACCGGCCGTGTGGGTACGCATGCCTTCGGTCAACTGGTGGCTGATGCTGCCCTTCTCGCGCTACTCGTCGCCGTCGATCCCGTGGCCGATCCTGTTCGCGACGCTCGCGGCAGTGACTTTGATGGGTGCGGTGGTCGGCCTTTACAGCTTCAGGCTCGCCCAGCCGCTGCGCGCGCTCTCGGAAGCCGCCGCGAGCTACAAGGTCGGCCAGCGACCCGAGCTTCCGTTGACGGGACCGGACGAGATTCGGGCCGTGACCAAGCAGTTCAACGCGATGGCCGAGCGCCTCGAGCGCGACGATGCCGAACGCCGCGTGATGCTCGCCGGCCTTCCCCATGACCTGCGGGCGCCGCTGGCGCGCGCGCGGCTGCGGCTCGAGCTGATGGACGACGGCGTCGACAGTCCCAAGCCGGGCCTGCAGCGCGACCTCGCCGAGGTCGGGCGCATCGCCGACCAGTTCGTGGCCTATCTGCGTGGACTCGATCACGACACCGGCAGCTTCAAGCCGACGCCCCTTCACGAACTTGTGAGGGACCGCGGCCTGGTCTGGCGCGAATCGGGACACGACGTGACGGTCGAACAAGCCGACGTCTTCACGCGCGATGCCGATGCAGATGCGCTGCTGCGGGCCATCGACAACCTGATCGGCAATGCCTTCGCGCACGGCGGCGGGCCGGTGACCATCGCCGGCATCGCGTCCAGCGAGGACAGGAAGTCGAGTTATCGCATCGTGATCCGCGACCACGGTCCCGGCATTCCGGAAGACCAGCGAGGCGAGGCGCTCAAGCCCTTCACCCGTCTGGATGCAGCGCGCGGCGCGTCGGGTCACTGCGGTCTCGGACTGGCCGTCGCGCAATCCGTGGCTCGCCTTCACCACGGGCAGATCGAACTCGACGAGGCGGACGGCGGCGGGCTCGCCGCGGCGATCGTCCTGCCCGCGACCGGCTAAAGCGCCATCGTCACCAGCGGATGGTCGGAGAGGTCGCTGTACAACGCGTCGAGCTGTTCGCGGCTGACTGCGTTGATCGAGATGGTGAGGCTGACGTACTTCGCTTCGCGCGACGAACGCACCTCGATCGTCGACTCGTCGAAGTCGGGCGCATGCTTGCGGAACACCACGATCATTGCCGTCCGGAACGCGGGCTGGTTGAGGCCCATCACCTTGATCGGGAATTCGAGCGGGTACTCGATGACGCTGTCGAGATCGGGCATGTCGTGATGACCTTCGGTGAGTGCCGGCGTCAGCGCGCGCCGGCCTTGGCTTCCTGGTACCAGCCGTAGAACTGACGGAACAGCGGTCCGACCCGGCCGTCGCCGACCGGCGCGCCGTCGAGCGTGACCACGGGCACGACTTCCTTGGTCGCCGACGACAGCATCAGCTCGTCGGCCACCCGGACATCGGCCTCCGCGATCGGCGCGACCTCGAATGCCACGCCGTGCTGCTCGGCTAGTTCGGAGATCAGGCCGTAGCGGATGCCTTCGAGGATGCGGTTGTCCTTCGGCGGCGCGCGCAGCACGCCGTCCTTCACGACCCACACATTCGACGACGAGGCCTCGGTGAGGAAACCATCGCGAAACATGATCGTCTCGGCCGCGCCCTGAGCGACCGCGTTCTCGGCCATCAGCACGTTGCCGAGCAGCGAGGTCGACTTGATGTCGCAACGCAGCCAGCGGTTGTCGGCCCGCGTTACTGCAGCGACGCCGTGCTCGCGCACCGCGGCGGATGGCAGCACCAGCGGGCTGGTCATCATGAAGACCGTCGGCACGCTGTCCTTCGGAAACGCATGCGCCCGCTTCGCGACGCCGCGCGTGACCTGCATGTAGACGAACTGATCGCGGAGGCCGTGGCTTTCTTCGTAGGCCTTCACGAGTTCGTCGATGCGGGCCTTCCACTGGTCGACCGAAAAGGGATTGGCGATGCCGATCGACTGCAGGCTGCGCACCAGACGCGCCAGATGCTGGTCGATGCGGAAGGCGTGCCCGGCGTAGACCGGCACGACCTCGTAGATGCCGTCGCCGAAGATGAAGCCGCGGTCGAGCACCGGGATGCGGGCCTCGGACAACGGTACGAGCTCCGCGTGACCACCGACGCTCAAGTAAACGAGCGGGTCGACGGCGACCTGAGAGACTTCGGCAACGACGGCGTTCATGACGATCTCCGCAAGGAAACTACCGGGTTCGCGCGATCACTTGACCATCAGCCGGAGCGCGTCCCACGCACGACCGAAGAAGCCGGCCTGCGGCACCGTGTCGAGCGAGACCACCGGCAGATCGGCGATGGACTTGCCGTCGAGCATCAGCTTCAGGGTACCGACCCGATCGCCGGCGTTGATCGGCGCGACCAGCGGGTCCTTGCGATCGAGCGTGGACTTGATGTTGCCGGCCTGGCCCTTCGGCAGCGTCATGTAGACCGGATGCTGGAAGCCGAGCTTGATCTCCTTCTCCGTGCCCTTCCACAGCTGCGGCGTGGCGATCGCCTGGTTCGCTTCGTAGAGGCGCACCGCGTCGAAATTCTGGAAGCCCCAGTTGAGCAGCTTCAGGCTTTCCTGCGCCCGCGCGTCGGACGACACGGTGCCCATCACGACCGACAGCAGGCGGCGGTCGCCGCCACCCGCGCCTTCAGGCTGCGGCCGCTTCGCGGACGCGATCAGGCAATAACCCGCGGCATCGGTATGGCCGGTCTTGACGCCGTCGACCGTGCTGTCCTTCCACAACAGCAGGTTGCGGTTGCCCTGCTTGATGCCGTTGTAGGTGAACTCCTTCTGCGAGTAGAGCGGATAGAACTCGGGGAAGTCGGTGATCAGGCGTGTGACGAGGATCGCGAGGTCGGCGGCGGTGGTGTAGTGCTGCGGGTCGCTCATGCCGCTCGGATTGCGGAAGCTGGTCGTGTTCATGCCCATGCGCTTGGCTTCGCGATTCATCATCTCCACGAAGCTCGCCTCGCTGCCGCCGACCGCATCGGCCAGCACCAGCGCCGCGTCGTTGCCCGACTGGATGATCAGGCCGTGCAGCAGGTCGTCGACGGTGGCCGTCTTGCCGGGCGGGATGAACATCACCGACTCGGTCTTGCGATTGACGCGCTGGTAGATGTCGACCGGCACCGGTATCGCCTGCGTCAACGTCAGCTTCTTGTCGCGGATCGCGGCCAGCGTCAGGTAGTCAACCATCAGCTTGGTGAGCGATGCCGGGTCGACGCGCGCCGTCTCGTTCTCGCCCGTCAGGCGCTGGCCGCTGGTCATGTCGATCAGCAACCACGCCTTGGCAGCCAGCACCGGCGCGATGGGCGACGTGCCCGAGCCGCTGGCGGACGGAGCCGGCGTGACCGGCGCAGGAGCGGGCGCCGGGGCAGCCGGCTGATGCTTCTTGACGGTCCTGGCGTCCACGGTCGCGGACGTGCACGCGAGAAGGCCGACCACCAGCCCTCGGACGAGATGAGACTTGATTCTGGGATCGATCATGGATTGCGATGGGTTTCGGCGGAGTGAACCGCGACGACGAACGGAAGGGAGCGGAACGGCGCCGTCGCTCTGCGCGATGGCGAACGAAACGTCAGGCCGGGACCGGGGGCGGGGCATCCAGCAACAGGCGCTCGACGATCTTGCCGTCGCGCAGGTGGGACTCGACGATCTCGTCGATGTCTTCCTTGTCGACGAAGGTGTACCAGACGCCCTCGGGATAGACGACGACGACCGGGCCCTCTTCGCAGCGGTCCAGGCAGCCCGCCTTGTTGACACGGACCTTGCCGGGACCCAGGAGATCGAGTTGCTTGCAGCGCTTCTTGGCGTGCTCCTGCATCTTCACGGCGTCGCGATCGGCGCAGCAGGGTCGTCCTTCGTCACGCTGGTTGAGACAGAAAAAGATGTGATGCCGGTAGTAGCTCATGCGGACCGGCGATGGGGCGGCGCCGACTGAATTTCAAAGGTGGATTATAGCGACGAGCCGACGGTGCCGGCCTTCGCCACCAGTGTTTCGCGCTTGCGTCCGTGCTGCGGTTCGGAGCCGCGATGCCGCAGGAAGTAGACGAGGGCGACGTACGGCCACACCAAGTTGAGGCCGCTCGCCAGTCCGTAGAAATTCAGCAGCTTGCCGCGCGTCCAGGCCGCGCCCACCGCACCGCCGTAAGGATTGTCGGGATAAACGTTGATCACGACCAAAGCGGCGATCACCGAGGCGAACCCCAGGATCCAGCGCAGCCTGGGGGGCAACACGGTCGCCACAACGAGACCAGCGGAAGCCATCACGAGGCCGGACCGTGCACCGGCCGTCAGCAACGGCCATACCCCGACGCCGTCGAACAGGAAGGCGCGGGCGAATGCGACGATCGCCACCGTCGCCGCCACGAAGAGCAGGAGGAGCACAAGCCGCTTCAGCCAGGGCAGGCCGGGGCGCATCAGGTTCAGGAACAGCAGACCCGCACCAAACAGGGTCAGCGCCATCACCGCCGTCTCCGCGAGCTGGAAACGCATCGCGGTCGCGACGGCATCGCCCTGGTCGACCAGCCCGACGGCCGCTGCCAGCAGGGCGGACGCGGCCGGATCGAGGCCCTTGAGAAGACCGCCCGTGCCGAGGACGAAGGCATCCGGATAGATTAGCGCCGGGAACCAGACGAGGATCAGCACCAGCCCGCGGCTGGCGTCGCTGGCGAACCAGCGGGTGCGCCAGACCCGCAGGCGACCGGTGTCGAGCAGCGCATGCGCGAAGCGCGCCGCGAGGATCGCACCCAGCAAGCCGCCGCCGACATTGGCCGACACATCGACCTTCGACGCGACCCGTGTCGGCAGATAGGTCTGCAGCGCTTCGAGATGGATCGACAGCACCGCGCACAGGACGACCGCACCGAGGATCGCGCCGACACCCCGCCATCGCGGATGCAGCGCGAGCACGGTGACGAAACCGAGCGGCAGGTAGCCGAGTGCGTTGACGAAGAGGTCGAACGGCAGGCCACGGGCGGGCCACGCAGCGAACAGGTAGTCGTAGGGCGCCAGACCGAGATCGCGCCAGCCGGTGAACGGGAAGAGGCTCGCATCGACGACGATCAGCAGGTAGGCGAGAAGCGCATAGCGCGACAGCGGCGACGATCGCCGTTGCCACGATCGCAGGGGACCCGGCCTGTTCGGGTCCTTCGGGGAGCGCGGGGAGACGGGCGATCGGGACACGGCGCCAGCATACAATCTCCCGATGGACGCCCATCCAAAGCCCGTCGTATCGGCCACCGACGAAGCCGATCGCGACGCGAGACAGGCGGCGCTGTTCCGGATCCTCGCGGACGGCCATCCACACCGGCTGGCTGATCTTTCCGGAAAGTTCGCAATCACCGCGAGTCGCGTTTCGACCGACCTGGCTGAACTGCAGTCGCTGGGCATGCCAATGCGGCTCGATGCCGACGATGTTCAGGTCCCTGCCAGCGTGGCTCTCGACGGGGCGGCGATCGAGGCGGCTCTCGAGCGTCTGGGGTCCCCGCGAAACCGATGGGAAGTCCGCGTCGCCTTCTCGCTAGCTTCCACCAACACGGTGTTGCTGCGCGAGGTGAAGACGCGCAATCGTGGACCCCGCCTGCTCGCCGCGGAATTCCAGCGTGCCGGACGTGGGCGGCTGGGGCGCGACTGGGCGTCGGCGCCGGGCTCGTCGCTCACCGTGTCTTTCGCTTTGCGCATCGGCCGCGGCATCGCTCTTCTGGACGGCGTGACGCTGGTCTGCGGGCTCGCCGTCCAGCGCGTCGTTGCCGACGAAGGCGTGACGACCCGGCTGAAGTGGCCCAACGACGTTCTGGTCGATGGCCGAAAACTGGCTGGCATCCTCGTCGAGGCGCAAGCGAGCGGGGCCGGGACGATGCTGGTCATCGGCGTCGGGATCAATGTCGGGCCTGCCGCGGCAGGCGGCACGCAGCCGCTCGAATTGCGGCGCGCCTGTCTGCAGGAAGAGGAGTCGGGAACGATCGATCGCAATCGGCTGATCGCCAGGCTGGCGCGCGCGCTCGAAGCGCATCTCGCCGCATTCGACCTCGACGGATTCAGTGCCTTCGCCGCTAGCTGGAATGCCGAAGATGCGTTCCGTGACCAACGCGTGACGCTGCACTCGGCGCCGATGCCGTCGATCGTCGGCATTGCGCGCGGTGTCGACGACAGCGGCGCACTCCTGCTGGACGTGGACGGCGAGCGCCGCCGCGTCATCGCCGGCGAGGTCTCGCTGCGACCGGTTCAGGACGCCGAGTGATCGCACTCCTGATCGACATCGGCAACTCGCGCATCAAGTGGCGGATCGCCCGCGTGGGAAACGGTCACCGCAGTCCTCAATGGCTTTCGGAAGAGCAAGCACTCGCATCTTCGGACGCGAACCGCATGACAAAGCGGATGACCGGCAGCGCGTCCATCGAGGTCGACGCAATCTTCGTCAGCAACGTCTCCACCGCCGCGATCGAAAACGCCGTGTTGAGCGCGACCTTGGAGGTCTGGCGAGACGCGGAAGTCCATCGTCTTCGTCCGCTCGCCGCGCAATGCGGCGTCATCAACGGCTACCGCGACCCGTCGCAACTGGGTCCCGATCGCTGGCTCGCGATGATCGGGGCGCACGCCCACGAACCGCAGCGCACCGTCCTCGTGTGCAGTTTCGGCACGGCGACGACCCTCGATCTGCTGGTCCATCAGGACGTGCCCGGCAGCCCCGCGACTTTCGTCGGCGGCCTCATCCTCCCCGGCTTCGAGGCGATGCGTGCTGCCCTCTCCTTGAGCACGGCGCGCCTTCCCTTGGCCGACGGCAAGGCCGTCGATTTTGCCGACAACACCGACGACGCCATCACCGGCGGGATCGTCGCCGCGCAGGTCGGCGCGGTGGAGCGCGCCTGGCGGCAGGCTTCATCAGGGAAACGCCGGGATACGACGGTCTGCCTGCTCGCCGGGGGTGGCGCAGGGTCGGTGGCGCCGTTCCTCACGGAATTGGCCGTCGCCTTCGAGGTGGTGCACGATCTCGTCCTCCGAGGAATCGCGGCAGTCGCCAGCAAGGCGAACCACACCGAGTCAGCCGGCTGACCCATCCATGCGCTCCATCTTCCTGATCCTGTTGCTGGCGAACGTCGTGCTGTTCGCCGCGCAATTCGCGGCCGTGCGCGAATTCGTTACCGGCACGCAAACCCTGTCCGCGCCGACTCAGCTCAACGCCGAGCGGCTGCGGATCATCCGGGACACGTCGAACCGCCCCGTGGTGCCGGTCCCGCCCGCCGCCAATCCGGCGGCGAACTGACCGTTCAGCCGACCAGCGGCACGTAGAGCTGGTAGTCGGCCACGTCATCCAGGGTCTGGTTCGAGAAACGCACGTAGTACTGCGCCAATCGGGGTGTCTCGCCCCGGCTCTGCAGGTCGCGAAGCGAAATCCGCGCGAAATGCTCCGCCAGATCTTCCATCCGTCCACGCACGTCGAAACGGGCATAGCGGCCACCCGGCAGGCTCTGCCGCCCGAGTAGCTCGGTTCGCTCTGCAGGGACGCGGTTCGCATCCAGGCCGACATCGACGCGGAATTCGCCGCCTTTGGAGATGCCGTAGATGTCACTGGTCGCCGCGATGCAATCGAGGCTGGCGACGTCATCGTCCGAGCGCCCGTCACCGACGTCTGCCGGCGCGATCGGACCGACCAGCTTCAAGACGAGATCGATGGCCTCGCGCACGGAATGCTGCACGTCGCGGCCCTCGCCCATCGCGCGGATGAAGAGAAAGTCCTGCGCGTCTAGACCACCGATCCAGGCCGGTTCGAGAGCGCCTTCGGAAGCCGCCGCTCCGCGGTCGTCCCCATTCGCCGCGAGGCTGCGATAACGCGTCGGCGATTCACCCGCGAATCCGGAAAACGCGTGCGAGAACGCCGAAACCGTCTTGTAGCCCGAATCGCGAGCGATCTGCCGGACCGGCGAAGAGCCGTGGGTCAACGCGAAGGCTGCGCGTTCAAGACGCAAACGCTTGATGTGCTGATGCAGGCTCTCGCCGAAATAAGCGCCGAACTTGCGATGGAAGTGGAACGGTGACAACCCGACCCGCTTGGCCAGCGTCGACAGGGGCAGGTCTTTTTCAAGGTTCTGGTTGATGTATGCGGATAAATTCAACAGATGTGGTTGCACATCCATGAGCGCCCCTTTTGATGTATTTGCACTGGTCGTGGGCTCCTCATGACGGCTGCCGACGGATGTCGGAAAACTTGAGAAGGCGAACACCACAAATTTGGGACATAGGGCGTCGCGGCGCTATCAGATATCGTTACCTAAGCAGTCAGCGGTCCCCGGTTCGCTACCTCGGAGAAAGGGGCCCGGCACCTGAGGTCATCGTCCTCAGGTGGGTGCGCCCGAGTACTGCTCGACGCGAGCACGCGGGCGCGACGTCCGGGCCGCGACGGCCGGGAGATCTTCCAGCGGGATGAACAGCGCGATGGTTCGCGACGACATGTCGTCGTCCGTCGATGCCCGCGGAAAGCGGACGTACAGGCGTTCGGGCTTCGGGCATTCGCCGCTCATCGCGAGCCATCCGTCGAACCCACGGCGCCAGGCGCGGTAGAGCGAAGTCAGGGAGCCGACACCCTCGACCATCGCGTAACGCCCGCCGGCAATGCGGATCGCGCTGCGCGGGGCCGTCCGGCCGCTGCGCGAACGCCGGGCCGACTCTGTCCAGTCGTCGAGCTCGACGCCGACGCAGCCGAGCCGCGTCACCTTGTTGGAGACCTGACCTTCGGCGCGCGAGCGGGCCAACAGATTGGGGAGCAGTTCGACGCCGTAGCGCTCGCCGCTCACCGGCACTGATTCGCTCAGCTGCGCGAGGGCGGCGAGGCTCATGCCGGCCCGCGGCACGATGGCCGGGTCGAGCACGGCGATCTGGCGCTCGGGCAGGTTGGCCACCGAAATCTTGAACGCGCCGAACAGGCTGTCGATGTCACTGCTCATGAACTCCGGCTTCCGGCGCAACGCGCGATTGCGAAATTCGCGCGGCGAGAGCTGCGAATAGGACGAAAACGCGTGCGAGAACGAGGACAGGCTCTTGTAGCCGGAAGCGAACGCGATCGCCTTGATGCTGCGGCGACTCGAACGCGGGATCGGGTAGCGGAGTTCGAAAGCAGCCCGCTCCATCCGCATCCGCGTCACGAAATCGTGCAGGGTTTCGCCGCGCCACGCCTTGAAGACGCGGTGGAATCGAAACCGCGACAACCCCACCGTCTGCGCCAGGAAGAGCAGCGACAGGTCGGCTTCGAGGTGATCCTGGATGTAGAGGCAGGCGTTGAAAAGGTCGACGATGTCGATCATCTAAAGTCCTCTTCGAAATCGATGAATAAGTAGGGCGATATTGCCGGACGTGTCACGCAGCCCGAAGTTTAAAGGCTGGGATGACCCTTCCGGTCACGCGGCCCCGCGCATTGTGAAGTTTCGTGCGAAGCCATTGCGTCGCAGGGAGAAAATCGTCGAGTGCGGCGAGTCGCAACTGCCGCAGCACTTCGATCACGACGCAATAGAGGGCATCGCGGCTGCCGTCCGTGACCTTGATCGCGATGCCGAGACCCGCGGACCGGATGCCGATCGCCTGGACGCCGTCCGCGCCGATCTTCGTGACCCAGTCACCCGCGCCGAGCGCCATCAACGAGAGATCGCTCCGCGACGTGCCCGATACCAGTTCCGGATGCCGGGTCATGGCCTGGCACAAGATGCCCAGCGACTCGCCTTCCCGGGGGGCTTCGGCGCCCTGAGCCAGCTGGGCGTAGAGCAGCGCTAGTCGCGACAGCGGCAGCGCGTAGTTGGGTGCGGAACAACCGTCGGTCCCGAACGGCATCTCGTGCGGTGCGAGGCCGGCGAGCGACGACACGGCCGCGGCAACGCGGCGCTGCAATGGCGCCGACGGATCCAGATAGTTTTCGACCGGCTCGCCGTGCAAGCGGCAGGCCGCGAGGAAGCCGGCATGCTTGCCCGAGCAGTTGTGCTGGATCGGCGACCAGGCGGCGTCGACCGGCGGCGTGCAACCCTGGGCCGCGTACCAGCCCGGCACGTGGCAGCCGCATTGCAGCCGGGTCGCGTCGCAGTCGACCGACTGCAGCATCGACTCGACGACGCCGGTGTGCATCGCCTCGCCGGAGTGGCTGGCACACATCAGCGCGACCTGGCGCGACGTCCAGCCGAAATGCGAGTGCCCGCCCTCGCGAATGAACGGCAACGCCTGGAAGGGCTTGAGGGTCGAGCGGGTGAAAGTGGACCAGTGCGGATCCCCTGCCCAATGCCGGAGTCCGCCATCGACCGCGACCACCGCGATCGAGCCGAAATGGACATTCTCGATCGTGGAGGCTGCGATATTCGGCGGCCACCCCGCCGATTGCGCGGCGTCCTCGCGCGTCGTGAAGACGAGCGGCTCGACCGTCATCGGCCCGATCCGCCTCCGGCATCACCGGCCCGGATCCGGGCCAGCGTCGCCGTCGTCGAACGCGCGTGCACGAACGGGATCGCCACGGCGCTGCCGCCCCACGAGCGCACCAGTCGCGATTCTTCTAAGGTGTCCATGTCGTAGTCACCGCCCTTGACGATCACGTCGGGACGAATCGCTTCGATCAGTCGGTAAGGGGTGTCGTCGTCGAACAGGACGACAAGGTCTACCGACTCCAGCGCGGCGACCAGTGTCAGGCGATCCGCCTCGCCGTTGACCGGTCGATCGCTGCCCTTGCCGAGACGGCGCACCGATGCATCTGTATTGAGGCCGACCACCAGCGACGCGCCCATCGCCCGACACTGGGCAAGGATCGTGACGTGTCCGCGATGCAGCACGTCGAAGGCGCCGTTGGTAAAGATCAGGGGCCGCGACAAATGCGCGACGCGGGTCTTGAGATCGTCGTCGCCCAGCAACTTGCGTTCGAACGGCAGGGCAAGGTCAGTCGTCATCGCGAGACGGCCGCGATGATCAGGCCGGATCGACGACGGGCCGCTCGACGACGGGCAGGGGCGGCACGGCGGCTGCGGCAGCCGCTGCCGCAGCCGCCACGCGAACCGTCACTTCCTTGCGATATCGGTTGAGGTCCTGCACCGAATCGAAGGTCCGCTCGAATAGCAGCGAGAGGATGTGCAGGATGCGATCGACCACCTTGGTCTCCCACTCCTTGTCGAAGCGGATCTGCGTGTCGAGCCAGTGCTCGAGCCATCCCGGGTCCGGCACACGCGACTGGATCGTATCGTTCGGGAAATGCGCCTCGGCGACATGAAGATTGGTCGGATGCAACGCCTTGTCGGTCCGCCGGGCCGATGCCATCAGCACGCCGATCTTGGCGAACGCCGCACGAGCGGTATCGCCCAGATCGACCAGCGCCTTTTTCATGTAACGCAAGTAGGCGCCGCCGTGGCGTGCCTCGTCTTGCGAGATCAGCTTGTAGATGTGCTTGATGACCGGCTCGGAGTGCCACTCCGACGCTCGTCGGTACCAATGGTTGAGCCGGATCTCGCCGCAGAAATGCAGCATCAGCGTTTCCATCGCGGGCGCTGGATCGAACTGGAAGCGGACGGCGTGTAGCTCGGCCTCGGTCGGAACCAGTTCCGGGCGGAAGCGCCGCAGGTACTCCATCAGCACCAACGAATGCTTCTGCTCCTCGTAGAACCAGACCGACATGAACGCGGAGAAATCGCTGTCGTGCTGGTTGTCGCGCAGGAACATTTCCGTTGCCGGCAACGCGGACCACTCGGTGATCGCGTTCATCTTCACCGTCGTGGCCTGCTCGTCGGTGAGCTTGGAACCGTCGAAGTCATCCCAGGGCACGTCCTTGGACATCTGCCAACGAACCGACTCGAGGGATTTGAAGAGGTCTGGATAGATCATGATTTTTTGCGGTCGGCGGATGCTTCAAGGGCGGTCCCCAATTTCGCGGATTCTAACCGAGCCATGTTTCCGGGGAGGTTTGCCAATCAAATAATTGCGATCGCACCCTGCGCGGCCGCTCTAGATTGGTGGGGTCGATGGGCCGGATTACGAGGTCTCGTGTTCCAGCGTGAATTGCACGACATTCGTGTTCTGGAAGCGGAACGCCGCCGAGCAATACGCGAGGTAGAAGCTCCATGTGCGCACGAAGGCCGTGTCGAAGCCGCCGTTGCGCACGTCGCGCTCGCGATCCAGGAATTGACTCAGCCAGGCGGCCAACGTTCTCGCATAGTCCTGCCCGAACGCGAACTGGTCGACGACCCGCAGTCCTGCACGACGGGCACCCTCGACGAACGCCGACACTGAGGGCAGCATGCCGCCCGGGAAAATGTACTGCTGGATGAAGTCGCTGCTCTTGCGGTAGTCGGGGAACAAGTGCTCCGAGATCGTGATGGTCTGGATCGTGGCCCGCCCGCCGGCCTTCAGGCGCTGCTTGATGCAGTCGAAGTAGCCCGCCCAGTATTTCTCACCCACCGCCTCGAACATCTCGATCGATGCGATCCCGTCGTAGCGGCCTTTCACGTCCCGGTAGTCGCGGATCTCGATCTTCACGACGTCGTCCAAACCCGCAGCGCGGATGCGCTGTTCCGCCAGACCGTGCTGCTCGTTCGACAGCGTCAGCCCGGTGACCTCGAGTCCGCGATTCGCGGCGGCCTCGGCGAAGCCACCCCAGCCGCAACCGATCTCCAGGACTCGCGCGCCGGCGTTGAGGCCGAGGCGGTCGAGCACACGCTCGTATTTCGCCTGCTGCGCCGACGGCAGTGCGGCGAAGTCGTCGCGGGCCGATGACCCGGCAGCGTCGAGGCCGTCGCCGAACAACGCGCTGGAATAAGTCATCGAACCGTCGAGCCACAGCTTGTAAAACGCGTTGCCGATGTCGTAGTGGGCGTGGATGTTCTTCTTGCTGCCGGTGCGCGTGTTCCGCCGCATCACGTGTCGGATGCGATACAGGATGCGGCCCCACCAAGTTCCGTAGATCACCGCCTCGATCGCGTTGCGATTGGCGACCATGACCGTCATCAACGCCAGCAGGTCGGGCGTGGTCCAGTCGCCGGCGATATAGGTTTCACCGAAGCCGATGTCGCCGCGCTTCAGCGCGGCGTCGCAAACCTTCCAGTTCGCGAGGACGATCTCAGCGTGAGGCGCGCCTTGGCCGAAGCGTTGCGAATTGCCATTGGGAAAGCGAACCGTGAGCGAGCCGATCGAGAGCTTCTCGAGCATCCGGACGATCAGCCGGGCCGATCCCGGCATCGAACCGGGCGGCGTGGCCTCGTCGTAGCTGGGCGCGGCGCTACCCGGGTCGAACGGATTGACCGGGTTGACGCTGCCTTTCGAATCGAGCGAAGAAGGGGAACGCATTATCTGGAGACCTCGACGGCGGGGGGCGCCGGTTTAGAGAAGAAGGGCGCGCGCTTCAACAGCAGGCGAACGGCCTGCCAGTGGATGCGGGCGATGACGCCAAACGTGAACAGGGGAACGCGAACGAAAGCGGACAGCAGCACGCGATTCGAGATCGGGCGAAGGCTGCCCGAGAGGCTGGTCGAGATCAGCGGTCGAGCGATGCCGGAGTCATCGCAGCAGTCGTCGTATTCGATGCGGGCGACGCTGCGCTCTCGCGCATCGAGGAAGCGGAAGCGGTAGCTGCCGCTCACCTTGCAGAAGGGCGAGACGTGAAAGACCTTGGTCGCGACGAGTTCCTCGCCGGCGCCGATCGGTCGGCCGTCGCGATGCGCGAGCAGGTAGCAATGCCGTTCGCCGAAGGTGTTGTTGATCTCGCAGACGATCGCCCGAAGGGTTCCGTCGCGCCGCTGGCAGAACCAGAAGCTGACCGGCTTGAACGCGTAGCCGAGCACGCGTGGAAAGGTGTGCAGCCAGATCTCGCCGTCCGCATCGTCGACGCCCTCGCTGGCCAGCAATTCGAGTATCCAGGAGACCAGCGGCATCGGGCGCAAGAGATCGCCGTGATCCGCGTCGTGGAACGACAGCAGGTTGAAGCGGTTGTGCGACAGCAGCCTCTGACCTGCGAGTGCCGCATCGAGCCTGCGCATCGGCAGCCTGAGGAAATAGGCCGGGTAGCGGAAGGCGTGGTGCATCGGGCGATGACGCGTGTGACGCACCTCGCCGACGGCGAGTTGCGCCGGCGCCGCCGCCCCGCTCCACCATGCCGGAGCCCGCATCGATCGATCAGGCGGCAAGGCGGATCTCCGTGTCGGCGCGCGCCATCGCACGACGGCCGATCGCATCCGCGACTTCGAGGCCGGAGCGCAGCCCGTCCTCGTGGAATCCGTAGCCGGTCCACGCGCCGCAGAACCACACGTTGCCGCGTCCCTGAATGCTCGGTAGACGACCCTGCGCGTTGATCGCGCGCGCGTCGAACACCGGATGAGAGTAGTCGAACTCGCGCAGGATGGTCGACTCGTTCGGACGCGCGACCGGGTTCAGAGAGACCATCACCGGCCGTCTGAACGGCACCGGCTGCAGGCGGTTGATCAGGTAATGGACGCATACCGATCGGTCGTCGGGGGCCGACGAAGCGATCTCGCATTGATAGTTCCAGGCCGCCCAGGCGCCCTTGCGTGCGGGCAGCACGGAAATGTCGGTGTGCAGGATCGCGTGGTTGGGCTGATAGCGCACCGCACCGAGGAGTTCGCGCTCGTCGCGATCGGCGCCGTCGAGCATCGCGAGCGACTGCTCGCTGTGGCCGGCCATCACGACGTGGTCGTAGAGCGCGGTTCCGCTGGCGCTGCGCACCGCGACCTTGGTCACACCGCCCGACTGGGCGCGCGAAACGCCGAGCACGGGCGTGTCGAGCCGGACGTCGTCGAGCGTCGCGATGATGCGTTCGACATACGAGCGCGCGCCGCCCTTGACCGTGTACCACTGCGGCCGGTCAACGATCTGCAGCAGGCCGTGGTTCCTGCAGAAGTTGATGAAGGTCGCCAACGGGAATTCACGCATCTGCGCCGTGGTGCACGACCAGATCGCCGCGGCCATCGGCAACAGGTACCAGTCGCGAAACGACTGCGAATAATGGTGGGCGTCCAGGAATTCGCCGAGCGTCCAGGTGCGCAGTGCGGACTGGGCGTCGCGCGGCAGGGCCATCGTCTGGCGGTTGAACCGGACCAGATCGGCGAGCATTCGCAGGAAGCGCGGATCGAGCAAGTTGCGACGCTGGATGAACACCGAATTGAGGTCGTTGCCCGCCCACTCGATGGCCCGCGTCCCGCGGCCGGTGAGCTGCACGGAGAAGGTCATCTCCGACGCGACGGTCTCGACGTCGAGCGTGTCAAAGAGCTTGACCAGTTGCGGGTAGGTGCGATGGTTGAAGACCAGGAAGCCGGTGTCGACCGGATGCCGCACCCCATCGACTTCGGCGTCGACCGTGTGCGTGTGGCCGCCCGCGTAATCATTCGCCTCGTAAAGCGTGACGCGCGGCATCGACGAGGTCGCAGGCGAGCCCGATGCGAGCCCGCCGCCGCGCAATTTCCAGGCGCACGCCAGCCCGGAAATTCCTGCACCGATGACCGCTATGTTCAAAGGGAACCCTGCGATGAAGTTTGCTTTCGCCGAACCCGCATCACGCTCGTGATCAGGTCATAAAACGCTATACGCACCGCCGGCCGGATCGGTTTCCGCGGCCTTCCCCGGTGGGGGAAGGCCCAGAAACCCGAGATTCGAGGGCCGGTCAGGAAGACAGCAGGCGTTCTATTTCCATGACGAAGCGGCGGTCGGTCGGCGACACGACGCTGGCAAAGCTCTGCACCGGTTTGCCGGAACGATCGAGCAGGTACTTGTGGAAGTTCCACTCGGGTCGCTTGTTGGTCAGCCGCGCCAGGTCTATATAAAACAGGTTGGCGTTCTTGCCGACAACCGAGGTCTTCGCGAACATCGGGAACTTCACCCCGTAGGTGTTGAAGCAAAAATCGGCGATGTCCTTGTTGGCGCCAGGTTCCTGTTCGAAGTCGTTCGACGGGAAGCCCAGCACCACCAGCCCGCGTGCCGCGTACTTGGCGTAGAGCGCTTCGAGCCCTTCGTACTGGCTGGTGTAGCCGCAGTAGCTCGCCGTGTTGACGACGAGGATGACCTTGCCCGCGTACTGGCAGAGCGACTGGTCGGACTCGTCCTGCAGCTTTTTGAAGCTCTTCTGCAGTACGGCCGGGCAAGAGGCCGGCGCGACCACCGCAGGCGCGACGGTCTGCGCGTTTGCGACCGGAGCATTCGCCAACGCAAGGATGCCGATGGCCGAGGCGAACAGCAGTGCACGAAGTAGAGTGGCTTTCATCTTGGAATCGTCGTTCGGGAGGGATAAAAAAGCACGTCGGCGCGTCATACTCCGTCTGCGATTGACGGGCGAACCGAAGTACACACATAAGTTTAACCGGAGGCGCGACGTGCCGAATCAGGCTGCGCACTTCGCGAATTTTCGATGACCCAAGACACCGATTTCCGCGGCAACAAGAAAGCGCTGGATCGCAAGCCCTGCGAGGTTTGCGGACGGACGATGACGTGGCGGCTCCGCTGGGCCCGCAACTGGGAAGCCGTGCGCTATTGCTCCGAAGCCTGCCGACGCAAGCGGCCGAAAACGGCAGCCATCCCTTCACGCGAGCAGGGGTGAGCCAATGAGACGCCTGCGCCTCGTTCTCGGCGATCAGCTCAGTTTCGACAACCGTGCGCTGGCGGACTTCGATCCCTCCAGCGATGCCGTGTTGATGATCGAGTCGGCCAGTGAAAGTACGACGGTCTGGTCCGGTAAGCCACGCATCGCGATCTTCCTGTCCGCGATGCGGCACTTCGCGATCGAGATCGCGGAGTGCGGCTGGCCGTTGATCTACCTGCGGGTCGACGATGACCTGCCCGGCGGCTTCGCGGAACGTCTCGGCGCGGTGATCGCCACCCACCGTCCGGAGTCGCTCGTGGTCTGCGAACCCGGCGAGTGGCGAATGCTCGAGATCGTCCAGCGCGCCGCGCGGGACGGCGGATGCGCTCTCGACCTGCAACCCGACACGCATTTCCTGTGCTCGCGCGCGGCGTTCGCGACTTGGGCGGGCAGCAAGAAATCGTTGCGCATGGAGTTCTTCTATCGCTGGATGCGCGCGCAGCAGGGCGTGCTGATCGACGCCGACCGTCAGCCGCTGGGAGGTCGCTGGAACTTCGACACCGAGAACCGCAAGGGCTTCGGGAAGAATGGCCCGCAGGCGCTGCCGACACCCGCGCACTTCGAGCCCGATGCCGTGACCCGCGAAGTCTTCGCGCTGATCGAAAAGGAGTTCCCCGATCACCCCGGCGCCCTCGAACGCTTCGGCTGGCCGGTGTGCCGGGCGGATGCGCTGATCGCGCTGGCGCGCTTCATCGACGAGAGGCTCGACGACTTCGGCGAGCACCAGGACGCGATGTGGAGCGACATGCCGTTCGGCTGGCACGCGCTGCTGTCGTCGTCGCTCAACCTCAAGCTGATTTCGCCGCGCGAGGTAATCGATGCGTGCCTCGCGCGTCACGCGAAGCGGCCGGTCCCACTCGCCTCGCTCGAAGGCTTCATCCGCCAGATCCTCGGCTGGCGCGAATTCATCCGCGGCGTTTATTGGCTCGACATGCCGAAGATGCGCGAGGCCAATCACTACGGCCATCGACGCCCCCTGCCGCGCTGGTACTGGACCGGCGACACGCACATGAACTGCATGCGCCAGAGCGTCGGACAAACGCTGGAGCTCGGCTACGCGCATCACATCCAGCGGCTGATGGTGACCGGCCAGTTCGCGCTGCTGGCCGAAGTCCGGCCGCAGGAAGTCGCCGACTGGTATCTTGCGGTTTACGTCGATGCGGTGGAGTGGGCGGAGCTGCCCAACGTCGCCGGCATGGCTCTGCACGCGCTGGGCGATCGCTTCACGTCCAAGCCCTACATCGCGAGCGGCGCGTACATCAACCGCATGAGCAACTACTGCAAGGGCTGTCGCTACGAGACGTCGCGGCGGGTCGATGGCGCCGACGGCAAGGGTGGGACGAGCCTGGCCTGTCCGGTGACGACGCTGTACTGGAACTTCATCGCCGGGCACTACGAGGCGCTGGCCGGCAACCCGCGGACGGTGATGATGGTGAAGAACTTCGACCGCATCGGACCCGAGGAACGCGCGGCGATTGCGGCACAGGCGGCGCGCACGCTGGACGGCATCGATCGTCTCTGATCGCATGAAGAGATCGCATCCAGCGGGCGCATCGT
>JANXTA010000066.1 GCA_025356395.1 Betaproteobacteria bacterium | reverse complement strand
CGCCGCGTGGATCAGTGCCGAGATCGGCGTCGGGCCTTCCATCGAATCCGGCAGCCAGACGTGCAGCGGGAATTGCGCGCTCTTGCCCATGGCGCCGATGAAGAGGCAGATGCAGATGACAGTGATCAGCATCCAGTCGCCACCACCGAAGGGGCTGGGGAAGGTCAGGCGCGCCAGCTCGGCGCTCTTGGCAAAGGTTTCGCCGTAGTTGAGCGTGTTGGCATGGGCGACGATCAACCCTATGCCGAGGATGAAGCCGAAGTCGCCGACCCGGTTGACGAGGAAGGCCTTGAGGTTCGCGTAGATGGCGGTGGGCTTCGTGTACCAGAAGCCAATCAGCAGGTAGGAGACGAGGCCCACCGCCTCCCAGCCGAAGAAGAGTTGGAGCATGTTGTTCGACATGACCAGCATCAGCATCGAGAACGTGAACAGCGAGATGTACGAGAAGAAGCGCTGATAGCCGGGGTCGTCGACCATGTAGCCGATGGTGTAGATGTGGACCATCAGCGAGACGAAGGTCACGACCAGCATCATCGTGGCGGTCAGCGAGTCGATCAGGAAGCCGACCTCGAACTTGATGTCGCCGACCTGTGCCCAGGTGTACAGCGTCTCGTCGACGCGACCCCCGTGCAACACGCCGAAGAACGCCACCAGCGACAGAACGAACGCGACGGCGACGCCGAGGATCGTGATGCGATGCGAATTCGCGCGGCCGATGGCCTTGCCGAAGAGCCCCGCGACGATCGCGCCGACCAACGGCGCGAGCGGGATGGCGACCAGCATCGGAATGCTCAGATGGTTGAACACTTGGGTCATCCCTGCAACTCGTCGAGGTCTTCGACGTTGATCGTGTCGAGATTGCGGAACAGCAGCACCAGGATCGCGAGACCGATCGCCGATTCGGCGGCAGCCACGGTGAGGATGAAGAACACGAAGATCTGGCCGCCGTAGTCGCCGAGATAATTCGAGAACGCGATGAAGTTGGTGTTGACCGCGAGCAGCATCAACTCGATGGCCATCAGCAGCACGATCACGTTGCGGCGATTGAGGAAGATGCCGACGACGCTGATGGCGAAGAGGATGGCGCCGAAGACCAAGTAATGCGCCAAGCTCAGCATGAGCACGCTCCCTCACGAGCGCAGCGAGTGCACTTCATATCGTCCCGCCGCAGGCCGGGAGCCAATGATTGTTTTGAACCGAAATGGGGTCCCGGCCTGCGCCGGGATGACATAGCTAGCATCATTCGCGCTTCTCCGAAGCCATCTTGACGATGCGCAAGCGGTCCGCGCTCTTGACCAGCACCTGGCGGTTCGGGTCCTGCCCTTTCGTGTCCTTGCGCGTGCGCAGCGTCAGCGCGACTGCGGCGACGATCGCCACCAACAGGATCACCGCTGCCACTTCGAATGCATACACGTAGTCGGTGAAGATCAGCTTGCCCAGTTCGCGCGTGTTGCTGCTGCCGGCGGGGATCACCAGCGGATACGCCGAGCTTTCGGGAATGATGAAGGTCTTGAGCAGCACGAACGCCATCTCGAGCACGATCACGATGCCGACGCCGGCGGCCAGCGGCAGGTTGGACCAGAAGCCCTCGCGCAGCTTGTCGAAGTTGATGTCGACCATCATCACCACGAAGATGAACAGAACCATCACCGCGCCAACGTAGACCAGCACCAGCGCGATCGCGAGGAACTCGGCGTTCAGCAGCATCCAGATTGCGGCCGACGTGAAGAACGCGAGCACGAGGTGCAGCGCCGCGTGCACCGGATTCTTCGCGGTGACGACGCGCAGCCCGGCGTACACGGCGACCAGCGCGAAAAGGTAGAAGAGGACTGCCTTGATGTCCATGCCGTCGTTGTTCTTGGTATGGGTGTCGCGAGGGTTCGCGATTCTTGATGTGACGTTTGCGTTCAGCGGTACGGCGCGTCGGCCGCGCGTGCGTCGGCGATCTGCTTCTCGTAGCGGTCGCCCACAGCGAGCAGCATCTCCTTCGTGAAGTACAGGTCGCCGCGCTTCTCCCCGTGGTACTCGAGGATGTCGGTCTCGACGATCGAGTCGACCGGGCAGCTCTCTTCGCAGAAGCCGCAGAAGATGCACTTCACGAGATCGATGTCGTAGCGCGTCGTGCGACGCGTACCGTCCTCGCGCTGCTCGGACTCGATGGTGATGGCCAGCGCCGGACAGACCGCCTCGCACAGCTTGCAGGCGATGCAGCGTTCTTCGCCGTTGGGATAACGACGCAACGCGTGCAGGCCGCGAAAGCGCGGCGACTTCGGCGTCTTCTCTTCGGGGAATTGGATGGTGATCTTGCGCGCGAACATGTAGCGGCCGGTCAGCGCCATGCCCTTCAGCAGCTCGCCGAGCAGCAGGCTGCCGAAGAAGTCCTTGATGGCCGTCATCGTGCCGCGCCCTGCTTCGCGTTCGGCTTCGATTCGTGTCACTGCGGTCGTACTCATAGTGGGCTCACTTCCAGATGTTCAACGGCGTCTGCATCCACAGGCCAACGATCATCAGCCAGGCCAGCGCCAACGGGATGAAGACCTTCCAGCCAAGCCGCATGATCTGGTCGTAGCGGTAGCGCGGGAACGTGGCGCGGAACCAGATGAAGAAGGTGACGAGGATCACGGTCTTGCCGAACAGCCACAGCCAGCCCCAGAACGTCATCGAGTCGACGATCCACTGCGGCGTCTGCATGCCGATCAGGCCGAACGACAGCGGCGCGCTCCAGCCACCGAAGAACATGATCGCGGCCAGCGCCGAGATCAGGATCATGTTCATGTATTCGGCGAGGAAGAACATCGCGAACCCCATGCCCGAGTACTCGACCATGTGACCGGCGACGATCTCGGACTCGCCTTCAACGACGTCGAACGGATGGCGGTTGGTCTCGGCCACGCCCGACACGAAATACACGACCAGCATCGGCAGCAGCGGCAGCCAGTTCCACGACAGAAAGTTGAGGCCGATGCCGTTGAACATGCCGCGCTGCTGGCCGGCGACGATGTCGCTCAGATTCATGCTACCCGACACCATCAGCACGACGACCAGCGCGAAGCCCATCGCGATCTCGTACGACACCATCTGGGCGGACGCGCGCATCGCGCCGAGGAACGCGTACTTCGAGTTCGAGGCCCAGCCGGCGATGATGATCCCGTACACCTCGACCGACGTGATGGCCATGATGAACAGCAGGCCGGCGTTGATGTTGCCGACGGCCGCGCTCGGTCCGAACGGGATCACGGCCCAGGCGGCGACCGCCGGCATGATGGCCATCATCGGTGCGATCAGGAACAGGCCCTTGCTGGCGTTGGCCGGGACGATGATCTCCTTCAGCAACAGCTTCAGGACGTCGGCGAACGGCTGCAGCAAGCCCAACGGGCCGACGCGGTTCGGGCCCATCCGCAAGTGCATCCAGCCGATCACCTTGCGCTCCCACAACGTCAGGTAGGCCACGCACAGGATCAACGGTCCGACCACGCAGATGATCTTGATCACGTTGTAGACGAGCGGCCACACGAAACCGAAGGTGGCTTCGCCGTTGGCGGTGATCCAGTCGATCATGCGTGCACCGTCTCTGCGGACGTCGCAGCGTGCGTGTCCGCGACCTTGGCGATCGTGACGGCGCCGAACAGCGAAGGCAGACCAGCGGTCGACGCGTGGGCCGCGGCGATGCGGATGCAGCCATCGGCAACCGTCTCGTCGAGCAGGCAGGCCAACACCGCGGTGCCGCCATCCATCGTGACCTGGACCGCGTCGCCCGAGACGAGACCAGACGCGGCGAGCGACCTGCCGTTCAGGCGGGCCTTGGGCGGCGCGCCGTCGTGCGTGGCCTGCAGCGGCGGCGAGCGACGGACCAGTGCGTCGGCGAAGTAGATCGGCACGTCGGCGATGCGCTCGAGACCGCCGGCCACGGACGCGTAGGCGTTCGAGGTCGGACGTCCCGCGGCCGCCGCATCGTGCATGCCGCAATGGGATGCGAGGTCGGTGGCACCGCCGGTGACCTCGGTGCGCACGGCCTCGGATGATTCGAAGTCGAAGCCCTGCAGCCCGAGCAGGTTGCCGAGCACGCGCAACACCTTCCACGCCGGACGCGTCTCGCCGCGCGCCTTGACGCTGCCGTTGAAGCTCTGCGCACGGCCTTCGGTGTTGACGAAGGTGCCGGACGTCTCGGTGAACGGCGCGATCGGCAGCAGCACGTTGGCGTGACGGTCCGCGGCACTACGGAAGGCCGACAGCGAGACGACGAGTTCCGCTTCCTTGAACGCCTTGGCCGCCACAACCGGATTGGCGAGGTCGAGATCGGGCTCGACATTCAGCAGCAGATAGGCACGACGCGTGTTGCTCAGCATGGCGGAGGCGTTGAGGCCCCCTTCGATCGGGAACGCCTTGACGATGTGCGCGCCGACGCTGTTGGCCGCGTCGGTGAGGAAGCCGAGCTTGGCACCGGTCGCCGTCGCGAGAGCCTGCGCGGCCGCATGGATCTTCGAGAAGTGCGGATGCTGGACGACCGCGCTGCCGAGCAGGATGGCCCTGGCCGAGCCGGAGGCGAAGCTGGTGGCGATGCCCTTCGCGGCGTCGCTCGCGTCGCCAGCGCGGCCTGCTGTTTCGATCGAGGTCAGCACGTCGACCCATTGCGACGGCGGTACGATGGCCTTGTTGGCGACCGGCATCAGCAGGTCGTCGTCGGTCGCGTGGACGATCGACAGCATCGCACCGCGCTTGATCGACTGACGCAGGCGCTGGGCCAGTAGCGGCTGGTCCTTGCGCAGGAACGAGCCCACGACCAGCACCCGATCGAGCGTCGAGAACTCCTCGATCGACATGCCGAGGCAGGGCGCTACGACCGGCATTGCACCGAACTCGGACTGGCGCAGGCGCGTGTCGATGTGATCGGAGCCGAGGCCTCGCATCAGCTTCTGCAGCAGATGCAGTTCTTCCAGCGTCGAATGCGGCGTGGCGAGCGCGCCGATCTGCGCGGCGCCGCCGTCATCGGCGATGCGCTTGAGACCCGACGCCACGAACTCCAGCGCTTCGGGCCAGTCGACCTCGCGCCACTGCCCCCCTTCCTTCAGCATCGGCTTCGTCAGGCGATCGGCGCTGTTAAGCGCCTCGTACGAGAAGCGGTCCTTGTCGGACAGCCAGCATTCGTTGACCGCTTCGTTCTCGAGCGGCACCACGCGCATGACTTCGCTGTTCTTGACCTGCACGATCAGGTTAGAACCGAGACCGTCGTGCGGGCTGACCGACTTGCGCCGCGACAGCTCCCACGTGCGGGCGGCATAGCGGAATGGCTTGGACGTCAACGCACCGACCGGACAGATGTCGATCATGTTGCCCGACAGCTCGCTGTCGACGGTCTTGCCGACGAAGGTCGTGATCTCGGCGTGCTCGCCGCGACCGAGCATGCCAAACTCCATCACGCCGGCGATCTCCTGGCCGAAGCGGACGCAGCGCGTGCAGTGGATGCAGCGGGTCATCTCCTTCATGGAGATCAGCGGGCCGACGTTCTTCTCGAACACGACGCGCTTCTCTTCCTTGTAGCGCGAGCTCGAGCCGCCGTAGCCGACCGCGAGGTCCTGCAACTGGCACTCGCCGCCCTGGTCGCAGATCGGGCAGTCGAGCGGATGGTTGATCAGCAGGAACTCCATCACGCCCTTCTGCGCCTGGATCGCCTTGGCCGACGCGGTACGGACGATCATGCCGGCCATGACCGGGGTCGCGCACGCGGGCATCGGCTTCGGCGCCTTCTCGACGTCGACCAGGCACATGCGGCAGTTGGCCGCGATGGTCAGCTTCTTGTGATAGCAAAAGTGTGGGACGTAGATGCCCAGCTTGCTGGCGGCATCCATCACCGTGCTGCCTTCCTGGACCTCGACGGTCTTGCCGTCGATCTCGAGGTTGATCATGCCGTGGCCTCCACCGTCTCGTGGCGTTGGGCCTTCTCGAGCGGGGACTCGTGCGGCGCGTGCGCATGCGCACCGGGACCGACTAGGCAGCACTTGTTCTTGATGTGGTACTCGAACTCTTCGCGGTAGTTCTTCACGAACGCGCGGACCGGCATCGCGGCTGCGTCACCCAGAGCGCAGATGGTGCGGCCCTGGATGTTGTCGGCCACCGACAGCAGCAGGTCGAGATCTTCCATGCGCCCTTCGCCGTGCTCGATGCGATGGACCACGCGATACATCCAGCCGGTGCCTTCGCGACACGGCGTGCACTGGCCGCACGACTCCTCGAAATAGAAGTACGCGATGCGCATCAGCGAAGCGACCGCGCAACGCGTCTCGTCCATCACGATGACCGCACCCGAGCCCAGCATGGAGCCAGCCTTGGCGATGCCGTCGTAGTCCATGTCGGTCTTCATCATCAGGTCGCCCTTGACGACCGGCGCCGACGAGCCGCCCGGGATGACCATCTTCAGCTTCTTGCCGCCGCGCATGCCGCCGGCGAGCTCAAGCAGCTTCGCGAACGGCGTGCCGAGCGGAACCTCGTAGTTGCCGGGCATCTCGACGTCGCCCGACACCGAGAAAAGCTTGGTGCCGCCGTTGTTCGGGCGACCCGCCGCGAGGAAGGCGTCGGCGCCGTTGCGGATGATCCACGGCACGGCCGCGAAGGTCTCGGTGTTGTTGATCGTGGTGGGCTTGCCGTAGAGCCCGAAGCTCGCGGGGAAAGGCGGCTTGAAGCGTGGCTGCCCCTTCTTGCCTTCGAGCGACTCGAGCAACGCGGTCTCCTCGCCGCAGATGTACGCACCGTAGCCGTGGAAGCCGTGCAGCTGGAACGAGAAGCCGCTACCCAGGATGTCGTCGCCGAGATAGCCCGCGGCCCGCGCTTCGTCGAGCGCTTCCTCGAAGCGTTCGTACTCGGCCCAGATCTCGCCGTGGATGTAGTTGTAGCCGACCGGAATGCCCATCGCATAGCCGCCGATGATCATCCCTTCGATCAGGATGTGCGGGTTGTAGCGAAGGATGTCGCGATCCTTGAACGTGCCCGGCTCGCCCTCGTCCGAGTTGCAGATCAGGTATTTCGGTCCGGGGAACTGGCGCGGCATGAAGCTCCACTTGAGACCGGTCGGGAAGCCCGCGCCGCCGCGGCCGCGCAACGCGGACGCCTTGACCTGCGCGATGACCTGCTCAGGCGTCATCTTCTCGTCGAGGATCTTGCGCAGCGCCTGGTAGCCGTCGCGCGCCTCGTAGTCGGCGATGCGCCAGTTGTCGCCGGTCAGGCTTGCCATGATCTGCGGAGCGATGTGACGGTCGTGGATCGAGGTGTTCATTGGGGTCATCGGATTCTCAATTTTTGGCGGACAGTTCGGCGAGCAGCGCGTCGATCTTCTCGTTGCTCATCCAGCTCGCCATGCGCTTGTTGTCGACCAGCATGACCGGCGCGTCGCCGCAGGCGCCCATGCACTCGCCTTCCATCAGCGTGAAGCCGCCGTCGGCCGTGGTCTCTCGATAGTCGATGCCGAGCTTGCTCTTCAGGTACTCGCCCGCCAGCGCGCCGCCCGACAGGGCGCACGGCAGGTTGGTGCACACCGTGATCTTGTGACGACCGACCGGGCGCACGTTGTACATGTTGTAGAAGGTCGCGACTTCTTGTACGGCGATGTCCGGCAGGCCGAGGTAGCTCGCCACGTCGGCCATGACCTCGATCGACAGCCAGCCCTTTTCGTCCTGCGCGATGCCGAGCGCCGCCATCACGGCCGAGCCCTTGCCTTCGAGCGGGAACTTGGACACCTCGCGATCGATGCGGCGATAGGCGCCATCGCTCAGCATCCGCGCGACGGGGCGGGCCTCGACGGGCGGGTTGAGCGGGACGTTGGATTCGGTGGTGTTCATGTGTGGAGGCGTGACGGGATCAGCGGATGAAGTAGCCGACGGCTCGCCATCGGCCGTCGGCACTCTTGATCAGCGGCAGCGTCTCGGTGCGCGGCGCGCCCTGCGACGCGAACACGGTCTCGTAGGTTTGCAAGAGGTAGTCGCCGGGAGGCGCGCCCGCCGGATCCTTCTGCGGGACCGAACTCTTGAGCTTGCGCGACGCCCTCTCCCCGATGGTTTCGCGGGTCTTGACCATCTGCGTCGTCCATTCGGCTTTTGACACCGATTGGCGGAGGAAATCGGATGCGGCATCCCAGCTCTCGGCGTATTTCTTGCCGTCGACAAGCTTGAGGAAATCATCGCCGGGCTGGGCGTCCTGTGCCTGTGCGCCGACGCTAACGAACAACGCCAACAAGGCGAACGATCGCGACAGAAAGACCCAAGAACCCGGAAGTCGTCCAATCATCGCTCAGCCTTCCGATGGACTGAAGGCGACCGCAGTCACGTCGACGTCGAAGCTCGACGCCGCCCGAAGGCCATCCGGTCCGTAGATTCGCACGTCGCCCGCGGCGTCGACAAGCCACACTTCGCGAGCGCCCGCGTCGAGGTGTAGGCGAACCTTCAATTGCAGTTCGGACTCCGCAGTGGACGGCGACTTGATCTCGACGCAGATCTCGGGCGCGACATCGTAAGGATCGGCGAAGGCATGACGGGAAAGGAACGCCTCGGAGCACCACGCCACGTCAGGCACTTTCACACCCTCTGGCGTCGCGAACGAGCATTCGGCAAACACACGGCCGCCAAGGAGGCGTTCGGGCATCGCGGCAACACGACCTCGATAGAACGCATGGACGTTCTTTGCCGGACTCATGATCAGTTGACCTGCTCGATTGGTGTCGACCTTGTAGGGCAGGTCACGCAAGCTCGGATCGTCGAGCACCTCGTGCCGGCGCGCGCTCACCTGATCGAGCCAAACTGCACGCGGCTCACGAACTTCCAAGACGGCCGCATTCATCGGTCGATCTCCCCGAACACGATGTCCTGCGTGCCGATGATCGTCACCACGTCGGCCAGCATGTGGCCGCGCGACATCTCGTCGAGTGCGTGCAGGTGCGCGAAGCCCGGGGCGCGGATCTTCAGGCGGAACGGCTTGTTGGCGCCGTCGGAGACGATGTAGATGCCGAACTCGCCCTTCGGATGCTCGACCGCGGCATACGACTCGCCGGCCGGCACGCGCATGCCCTCGGTGAACAGCTTGAAGTGATGGATCAGCTCTTCCATGTTGGTCTTCATGTCCACACGCGACGGCGGCGCGACCTTGTGGTTGTCGACCATCACCGGACCGGGGTTGTTGCGCAGCCACTCGATGCACTGCTTGATGATGCGGTTCGACTGGCGCATCTCTTCCACGCGAACGAGATAGCGGTCGTAGCAGTCGCCGTTGGTGCCGACCGGCACGTCGAAGTCGAGCAGGTCGTAGACCTCGTAGGGCTGCTTCTTGCGGAGGTCCCATTCGATGCCCGAGCCGCGCAGCATCGGACCCGTGAAGCCGAGTGCCTTGGCGCGCTCCGGCGTGACGATGCCCACGCCCACCAGCCGCTGCTTCCAGATGCGGTTGTCGGTCAGCAGCGTCTCGTACTCGTCGACGTAGCGCGGGAAACGGTTGGTGAAGTCCTCGATGAAGTCGAGCAGCGACCCCTGGCGATTGACGTTGAGGTCCTTCAGCGCCTTGGCGTTCTTCCACTTCGAAGCGACGTACTGCGGCATCGAATCCGGCAGGTCGCGATAGACGCCGCCCGGACGGTAGTAGGCCGCGTGCATGCGCGCGCCCGACACCGCCTCGTACATGTCCATCAGGTCTTCGCGCTCGCGGAACGCGTAGAGGAAGACCGCCATAGCGCCGACGTCGAGTGCATGTGCGCCGAGCCACAGCAAGTGATTGAGCAACCGCGTGATCTCGTCGAACATGACGCGGATATATTGCGCACGCAGCGGCACCTCAACGTCGAGCAGCTTTTCGATCGCCATCACGTAACCGTGCTCGTTGCACATCATCGACACGTAGTCGAGCCGGTCCATGTAGGGAACGGACTGGATGTAGGTACGGGTCTCGGCAAGCTTCTCCGTCGCGCGATGCAGCAGGCCGATATGCGGGTCGGCGCGTTGCACGACCTCGCCGTCGAGCTCCAGCACGAGGCGCAGGACGCCGTGGGCCGCAGGATGCTGCGGGCCGAAGTTGAGCGTGTAGTTCTTGATCTCGGCCATGGTTACTTCATCCCCCCATAGCCCTCTTCACGAATCACGCGCGGCACCACCTCGCGCGGCTCGATCGTGACGGGCTGATAGATCACCCGCTTCTGTTCCGGGTCGTAGCGCATCTCGACGTTGCCGGAGATGGGGAAGTCCTTGCGGAAGGGATGTCCGACGAAGCCGTAGTCGGTGAGGATGCGGCGCAGGTCGTTGTGCCCTTCGAACACGATGCCATAGAGGTCGAAGGCCTCGCGTTCGTACCAGTTCACCGACGGCCAGACGCCGGTCAGCGAAGACAGCACCGGGAAGTCGTCGTCGACCGCGAACGTGCGCAGGCGCACACGCCAGTTGTTCGACATCGATAAAAGATGCGACACGGCCGCGAAGCGCAGACCTTGCCAGGCGCCGTCGCCGTAGCCCTGATAGTCCACGCCGCACAGGTCGAGCAGTTCCTCGAAGCCGAGGTCGGCGTGATCGCGCAGCGTCTGCGCGGTGGCCAGGTAGTCGATCGGCGCG
Source organism: Betaproteobacteria bacterium (assembly GCA_025356395.1). Taxonomy (GTDB): domain Bacteria; phylum Pseudomonadota; class Gammaproteobacteria; order Burkholderiales; family Burkholderiaceae_D; genus CAHJXF01. The sequence goes on along the minus strand of JANXTA010000066.1, from coordinate 12,781 downwards.
ACGACGATGGTCAGCTCGCCGTTGGCGACTACGAGACTCCTGAGCGTCTCGCCGAACGTGCTGCGCAGGTTCGCTTCGAGCGTCTGCAGACGCGTCAGCGCCTTGGGCGCCGCGCTGGCTTCCGGAGTGGCTTCGGGAAGGGTAGCCATCAGGCGCGCGCGATGGTGGTTTCGCGTTTAATCTTGTTCATCAGCTGCAGGATTCCGTACATCAGGGCCTCGGCCGTCGGTGGGCAGCCCGGCACATAAACGTCCACCGGCACGATACGGTCGCAGCCGCGGACGACCGAATACGAGTAGTGGTAGTAGCCGCCGCCGTTGGCGCACGAGCCCATCGAGATGACCCAGCGCGGCTCGGTCATCTGGTCGTAGACCTTGCGCAACGCGGGCGCCATCTTGTTGCACAGCGTGCCGGCCACGATCATCACGTCGGACTGACGCGGGCTGGGGCGGAACACGACGCCGAAGCGATCGAGGTCGTAGCGCGACGCGCCCGCATGCATCATCTCGACAGCGCAGCATGCGAGCCCGAAGCTCATCGGCCACAACGAGCCGGTGCGCACCCAGTTGATGACGTTGTCGATCTTCGTCGTGACGAAGCCTTCGGAAAGTACGCCTTCGATGCTCATGAAGATATTGTTCCGTGTGGGTTCAATAGAGGGGAAGAGCGGCGGATCGGATCACTCCCAATCGAGCGCACCCTTTTTCCAGATGTACCAAAAGCCGACCAGGAATTCGAGGACGAACAGGACCATGGTGAGATAGCCATACAGGCCGAGATCGCGCAGTGCCACGGCCCACGGGAAGAAGAACGCCGTCTCGAGGTCGAACAGGATGAAGAGGATGGCGACGAGGTAGTAGCGCACGTCGAACTTCATGCGCGCGTCCTCGAAAGCCTCGAAGCCACACTCGTAAGGAGAGAGCTTCTCGCTGTCGGGATTGTTGGGGGCGACGAGATTGCCGAGGGTGATCGCGGCAAGCCCCACGACGGAGCCGACGAGGATGAACAGAAGAACCGGAAAATAATTTTCGAGGAGCACGGACGATCCTGTGGGGCTCTACATGGGCCGCGGTCTGCGCGCCTCTCGATTCGGCAGCGTGCAAAACCCTGCGGACGACATAAAACTTTTGGTGCCGACGGCGAGACTCGAACTCGCACAGCTTTCGCCACTAGCCCCTCAAGCTAGCGTGTCTACCAATTTCACCACGTCGGCACGTGGGGTGAATCGCGTCCTGCTGCGCCTCACCGGACAACGGATTGTCTCACTGCTCGCACCCGATCGATCGGAGGTGTCGTCCTGCTGGTTACTGCAACTTGTCGAGCTGTGCTCGTCTTACTTCGGAATTTCGGCTGGCTTCGGTGCGGCGGCCTTGTCGGCCTGCGGTGTCGTCGGGACGACCTTCGCAGCCGGATCGGCGGGCACCGCAGGCGCCGTCTGGACCGGCAAATTCTGCATCACGCCGCCACCGATCGACTTCGTCGGGTGGTTGGTCGCGAACCAGGCCAGCGCCAGCGTGCTGACGAAGAACACCGCGGCCAGCACCCCGGTCGTGCGACTCAGGAAGTTGGCCGAGCCCGAGGCGCCGAACAGACTGCCCGAAGCGCCGGCACCGAAGCCGGTGCCCATGTCGGCACCCTTGCCGTGCTGGAGCAACACCAGGACGATGATGCCCGCCGCCGACAACAACATGACCACGTAGACGAATTTGCTCAGAATTTCCATTGCCTTCAACCTGCTCGATGTCTCGGCCATGGGCCGGCGCTCAACTGGCTGCCGTACCGGTCTTCGCCTTGACGATACCCAAGAAATCATCGGCGACCAACGATGCCCCACCGATCAGACCGCCATCGATGTCGGCGCAACCGAACAGCAATCCTGCGTTCGATGCTTTGACGCTTCCGCCGTACAGAATCACCAACCCTGCCGCGACCTTCGCATCGTGCTTCGCGACATGCGCGCGGATCGATGCGTGCATCGCCTGCGCCTCCTCTGGCGCCGCCGTCTTGCCGGTGCCGATCGCCCAGACCGGCTCGTAAGCCAGAACCGACGCCGCGATGCCCTTGGTGCCGATTCGCTCCAGCACCGCATCGAGCTGCATCGCCACGATCTCCTCCGCCCTGCCCTGCTCGCGCTCCTGCAACGTCTCGCCGATGCACGCGATCGGCGTGATGCCCTGACCGATCGCCCGTTCTGCCTTCAGCGCCACGCGCTCGCTGGTGTCGCCGAACCACGTCCTGCGCTCCGAGTGACCGACGATCGCGTAACGGCAGCCGAAGTCGTGGAGCATCGAGGCCGAAACCTCGCCGGTGAAGGCACCGCGCTCGAATTCGCTGACATCCTGCGATCCCAGTGCGATCGACGATCCGGTCAGCCTCCCGGCAACCTGCGACAGATACGGAAAGGGCACACACACCGCGACCTGACAATCCGTTTCAGTGGCGAGACCCGCCACGACCGATGCGACCAGAGCCGCGTTCGAAGCCAGATCGCCGTTCATCTTCCAGTTGCCGATGACCAATCGGGGGCGTTGCTGCATGCGACTCCATCGAAGGCTCGAAAGACAGACCGCGAATGCAAATCAACGGCGCGGAACCGTGGGATTGTACGCACTTCGTCGAGGGCCGGTCAAACCGCGAGACCGTCCGTTGCAGGCTTTCGGCTACACCTCGAGCACGATCTTTCCGACGTGGGCGCTACTTTCCATCAGTCGGTGCGCGTCGGCGGCCATCGCCAGCGGGAAGGACTTGAACACGACCGGCTTGACCGCGCCCGACTCGAGCATCGGCCACACGTGTTCGCGCAGGTTCGCGGCGATGCGCCCTTTGAACGCCACATCGCGCGGCCGCAGCGTCGAACCGGTAATGGTCAGGCGACGCCGGAGGATCTGCGACAGGTCCGCCTCGGCCTTCGCGCCACCGAGCAACGCAATCAGGACGAGGCGGCCGTCGTCGGCGAGCGCCTTCAGTTCGCGCGGCACGTAGTCGCCGGCGACCATGTCCAGCACGACATCGACGCCGCGTCCTTCGGTCAGGCCCTTCACGATCTCGACGAAGTCCTCGCTGCGATAGTTGATGCCGCGTTCCGCCCCGAGCGCTTCGCAGGCACGTGCCTTATCGTCGGAGCCGGCAGTCGCGAACACGCGATGCCCGCGCATCCTGGCGATCTGGATGGCGGTCACGCCGATGCCGCTGGTGCCCCCCTGAACCAGCAGCGTCTCGAGACGACCCGACGCGTGCGTGCCGAGACGTGCCCGATCGAAGACGTTGCTCCAGACCGTGAAGAAAGTCTCGGGCAGCGAAGCGGCCTCCACCATCGACAGGCCAGCGGGAATCGGCAGGCACTGCTCGGCCGGTGCTGTGCAGTACTCCGCGTACCCGCCGCCCTGCAGCAGCGCGCAGACCGGGTCGCCGATCGTCAGGTGCAGACCTTCCAGCGCCGCCCCGTCCCCGATACCGACGATCGTGCCTGCGACCTCGAGCCCCGGAAGGTCGGATGCGCCCGCGGGCACGGGATAGTGGCCAAGGCGCTGCAGGACATCGGGACGATTGATGCCGGCAGCGCGGACCTGGATCAGCACCTCGCCCGGCTTGGGGACCGGCTTGTCGCGCTCGCAGAGCATCAGGACTTCGGGACCGCCGAACTGCGAGATTTCGATTGCCTTCATGGGATCGGTGCCTTGATGAAAAATGATTGCCACGCGTCATTAGAGCGCACCCGCGAGGACCGGGGGTTTCGCTGTCACTTCGCAGCGTCGGCGTACGGCCGATGCGTGTAGTGGACGCCCCAACGAAAAGCGCGCCGAAGCGCGCCTTTCGATACGACTCGCAGCGGGCTTACTCGGCTGCGACGGCTTGCGGCACCGGAGCGTCCGCACCGACAGCCTTCATCGACAGGCGCAGGCGACCCTTGTCGTCGGCCTCGAGCACCTTGACCTTCACGATCTGGCCTTCCTTCAGGTAGTCGGTCACGGCATTGACGCGCTCGTTGGCGATCTGGCTGATGTGCAGCAGGCCGTCCTTGCCCGGCAGGACCTGGACGATCGCGCCGAAGTCCAGCAGCTTGAGGACCGTACCCTCGTAGACCGTGCCGACCGCGACCTCGGCCGTCAGGTCCTCGATGCGTTTCTTGGCGATCTGGCCCGCGGCCGCATCGACCGAGGCGATCGTCACGATGCCTTCGTCGTTGATATCGATCTGCGTCTTGGTCTCTTCGGTCAACGCACGGATGGTCGCGCCGCCCTTGCCGATCACGTCGCGGATCTTCTCCGGATTGATCTTGATGGTGATGAGACGCGGCGCGAAGTCCGACAGCTCCGTCTTCGTGTGCGGCAGCGCTTCCTGCATCTTGCCGAGGATGTGGATGCGGGCTTCCTGCGCCTGCGCGAGGGCGACCTGCATGATCTCCTTAGTGATGCCCTGGATCTTGATGTCCATCTGCAGCGCCGTGATGCCGTTGGTCGTGCCCGCGACCTTGAAGTCCATGTCGCCGAGATGGTCCTCGTCGCCGAGGATGTCGGTTAGGACGGCGAACTTGTTGCCTTCCTTGATCAGGCCCATCGCGATTCCGGCCACGTGCGCCTTCATCGGGACGCCCGCGTCCATCAGCGCGAGACAGCCTCCGCAGACCGACGCCATCGACGACGAGCCGTTGGACTCGGTGATCTCCGAGACCAGGCGGATCGAGTAGCTGAACTCTTCCTTCGGCGGCAGGCAGGCGATCAGCGCGCGCTTGGCTAGGCGGCCATGGCCGATTTCGCGACGCTTCGGCGTGCCGACGCGACCGGTCTCGCCGGTAGCGAACGGCGGCATGTTGTAGTGGAGCATGAAGGGGTCGGTGAACTCGCCCATCAGCGCGTCAATGCGCTGCGCGTCACGCGCGGTACCGAGCGTGGCGACGACCAGCGCCTGCGTCTCGCCACGCGTGAACAGCGCCGAGCCGTGGGTGCGCGGCAGCACGCCGGTGCGGATCTCGATGGGGCGCACGGTGCGCGTGTCGCGTCCGTCGATGCGCGGCTCGCCGTCGAGGATCTGCGTGCGCACGATCTGCGACTCGAGGTCGAACAGGATGTTGGATACGTCGAGCTTCTCCGGCACTTCACCGCCGATGCTGGTGGCTTCCTCGGCGAGCTTGCTCATGACCGACGCGTTGATGCGCTTGATCATCTGGCTGCGATCCTGCTTCGAGCGCATCTGGTACGCAGCGCGCAGATCGACCTCGGCGAAATGCTTGACGCGTCCGATCAGGGCCTCGTTTTTGGCGGCTGGCTGCCAGTCCCACTCGGGCTTGCCGCCTTCCTTGACGAGCTCGTGGATGGCGTCGATCGCCTTCTGCATCTCGGTGTGACCGAACACGACGGCGCCGAGCATGATCTCTTCGGACAACTGGTCGGCTTCGGACTCGACCATCAGCACGGCGGCTTCGGTGCCGGCGACGACGAGATTCATCTTCGAGTCGATCAGCGCCGTCTTGGACGGGTTGAGGAGGTACTGGCCGTTCAGGTAGCCGACGCGCGCGGCACCGATCGGGCTGGCGAACGGAACACCGGAGATGGCAACGGCCGCCGACGCGCCGATCAGCGCCGGGATGTCCGGATCGATCTCCGGATCGACCGACAGCACATGGATGATGACCTGGACTTCGTTGTAGAAGCCTTCGGGGAAGAGCGGACGGAGCGGTCGGTCGATCAGGCGGCTCGTCAGCGTTTCCTTCTCGCTGGGCTTGCCTTCACGTTTGAAGAAGCCGCCGGGGATCTTGCCCGCAGCGTAGGTCTTCTCAATGTAGTCGACGGTCAGCGGGAAGAAGTCCTGGCCCGGCTTCGCGGTCTTGGACGCGACCACGGTCGCGAGGACCACGGTGTCGCCGACGGAGACGACGACGGCGCCGCCGGCCTGGCGGGCGATCTCGCCGGTCTCGAGCGTGACCGTGTGCTCGCCGTATTGAAAGCTCTTGGTGACTTTGTTGAACATGGACATGGTTGTTCCTCTGTGGCGGCCGCGCTGTTCCGCGCGACCCGATCGTTTGCGGTGGATCGGTGCACCTCGACTGGACGGGTCGGTTGCCACGCAACCGATTCAACCCGACGTCTTGGACCGTACTGGTGTTCAGCTACCTGCCGCGCCCGGTCCCCGGAGCACGCGGCAGTCGCAGGAATAAAAACGCAAAAAGCCCGCGACAGAAAACTGACGCAGGCTTTCGCTCAAAGCGACGAAGAAATCGACAACCAGAACCCGGAGGATCCTTACTTCCGCAGGCCGAGCTTCTCGATCAGGGCACGATAACGATCGGCATCCTTGCCCTTGAGATAGTCGAGCAGCTTGCGACGACGGCTCACCATGCGCAGCAGACCGCGACGCGAGTGGTGATCCTTGACATGTGCCTTGAAGTGCGGCGTGAGTTCGTTGATACGCGCGGTGAGCAGCGCGACCTGAACTTCGGGAGAACCCGTGTCGTTCAGCGCACGGGCGTGCGCTGTAACGATCTCGGTCTTGTTGATGTTGGCGAATGCCATATCCGAACTCCTTGACGAGCGGTAGCAGCTGGACGGGCCGTACCGTGATTGACGAAAGAAAACACGCAATCATAGCTGATCGGGCTTGCCTGTGAACAAGCTGCGCCAACTATGACTTATTCACGTTGACCCGAGCTACCCGCTACCGAAACGATGCGCCAGCAGAACACGCCAATCCAGGCATCGACGGAAACCAGGGGACATGGAAATCGCGCTCGGCAACATCCAGGCAGTTGTTTTCGGCGGCTTCAACAAGGACTTTCAAGATTTTGTCTTTCTGACGTTCACGAGTCGCAACGCGGGGCGGGCGTGGATCAAGGAGATCGGCGACGACGGCAACGGATACGGCGTCGCCGTCTCGGGCAGCAAGGCCGTGCTTCAGTTCAATGCCCAGTTCAAGGCGCTCAAGGCCGAAGGCAAGAAGCCCGAACTCTTCCTCGAAGCCTCGTGGATCAACCTGTCGATCTCGTGCAAGGGTCTCGTTGCACGCGGCGTCACCGACGCCGAGCGCTGAGTTTCAGCGACGCCTTCCGCGAGGGAACGGCGGCGCGCGACACGCTCATCGGCGACGTCGGCACCAGCGCCCCGAGCGAGTGGCTGCCGCCGTTCAAGGACAACGACATCCACGCGGTGCTGGCCGTCGCGGCAGACAGCGTGGCGATGCTGAAGTGGAGGCTGGGCAACATCCGGGCGGGCAGCCTTTTTTCAGCTGGCGTGATCGAACTGGGCACCGTCGCGGGACGTACGCGTCAGGACCTGCCGAACGTGAAACCGTCACAGGTCGGCCACGAACACTTCGGCTTCAAGGATGGCGTCTCGCAGCCGGGCATCCGCGGCATCGACCTGCCGGAAATCGCAATCCGGGAAACCCTTTCGCGACGGCACCTGCCCAGGCAGCGGACGGTTCCTACCTCGTCTTCCGTCGACTGGCCCAGCACGTGCCCGAGTTCCACCAGCACATCGATGTACTGACGGCTGCCGCCGGGCACGGCATGACGGCGGAGCTGATGGGCGCCAGGCTGGTCGGACGCTACGCGAGCGGCTGCCCCGTGGGGGCCAGGAAGTTCCAGCCGATGTCCTCCATCCCTTGCCAGCCCTCCCCGTTCGATCCCGAATGGGTGCGTGCCGGTCAGGCCGACGACGACACGCCCAACAACAATTTCGAGTTTGGCAACGACCCGATCGGCACGATCTGTCCGCTCGCCGCGCATATTGAAAGGCCTACCCGCGCGACGAAATCACCTTGCCCGTGGCGAAAGACAGCGAGAGCGAGACGCAGACCCACCGCTTGCTGCGCAGGGGCATCCCCTTCGGCGGATCCATCGGTGCCGCGGAGGGCGGCGGGCCGAACGGCCCGCGCGGATTGGTGTTCCAGTGCTACCAGAAGAGCATCGAGGGACAGTTCGAATTCGTCCAGCGGTCGTGGGTAAACACCGCGACCTTTCCGCCCGGCTCCCCGTCCGGGACACCCGGCGAGGATCCGATCATCGCGCAGTCGGACAGGGGTCCGTTCGACATCGAAGCGGGCAAGCAAATCATCGTGCATCACTTCGTCCAGACGACCGGCGGCAAGTCTTTCTTCTCTCCGTCGATCGCAGCGCTGCAGCAGCTGGGGGAAGGGACGATCTGAGCGACGGGGCCAAGATGCGAGAGCCGCATGACGGGTCGCGTGCCGTGCAGGTATCGTGCGGTTTCTATCCACTGTCCAGAGAATCATGCCGCCCATCACTCGCCTCGCATCGTCGTCCCTCATCGCTGTCGCGCTCTTGCTGCCGGCCGGCGTGCACGCGGCCTCCTCCCCTTCGACGTTGTTGTCGTTCGACGATGCGCTCGCCCGCGACATCGTCGCCACGGTCGACCCGACGCAGCTCAGGGCGACCATCGAGAAGCTCGTATCGTTCGGCACGCGCCACACGATGTCGGACACCGTATCCGAGACCCGCGGTATCGGCGCCGCGCGGCGCTGGACCGCGGCGCGCTTCGCGGCGATCTCGAAGGACTGCGGAGGCTGCCTGGAGATCGTCACGCCGTCGCAGACCTTCACCGGCGCGCGCCTGCCGACCGCGACCGAGGTGATGGACGTGATCGCGATCCAGCGTGGCACCAGCGACCCGACCCGCGTCGTGTTGATCGCCGGGCACGTCGACTCGCGCAACAGCGACGGCATGAACTTCACGACCGACGCACCCGGTGCCAACGACGATGCGTCGGGCGTGGCAGCGGCCATCGAGTCGGCTCGCGTCCTGTCGAAGCACAAGTTCCGCGCGACGATCGTCTATGCCGTCCTGTCCGGCGAGGAACAGGGGCTGTACGGCGGCAAGGTGCTCGCCGACTACGCGAAGGCCCAGGGCTGGAAGGTCGAGGGCGATCTCAACAACGACATTGTCGGCAACACCTTCGGCGAGGACGGCGTGCACGACAGCAGCACGATCCGCGTCTTCTCGGAAGGCACGAAGGCGATCGAGACGCAGGCGCAGGCCAACATCCGTCGCTATCGCGGTGGCGAGATCGACTCCCCGTCGCGCAACATCGCGCGTTTCATGGCCAACATCGCCGAGCGCGACATGGCGGGCTTCAAGGTGAAGATGGTCTATCGAACCGACCGCTTCGGGCGCGGCGGCGACCAGGTGCCGATGCTCGAAGCCGGCTATCCCGCAGTGCGCGTGACCGAGTCGCACGAGCACTACGACCGCCAGCACCAGGACGTACGCATCGAGAACGGCCGGCACTATGGCGACACGATCGAGTTCGTCGACTTCGCCTACCTGGCGCAGGTGACGCGTCTGAACGCGCTGACGCTGGCCGCGATGGCTGCAGCGCCGGCACCACCCACTGCGGTATTGGCCGAAGGTGCCGTCAAGCACGACACAACGATCACTTGGCAACCGGTGGCGGGGGCGATCGGTTATCGGCTCTGGTGGCGTGACACGACCGCGCCACAGTGGCAGTTCCATCGTGACGTGCATGCAGCTGCGGGAGCGCCGACCCGTGCGGTGTTGCAGAACATCGTGATCGACGACTGGGCGTTCGGTGTGTCGGCGGTCGACGAGGCCGGCAACGAATCGCCGATCGTTTATCCGGGAGACGCGGGATCGTTCTGAGGGCCTACGTGTCCGTCCACATCCGCAACAGGTTGTGATAACAGCCGGCGAGCTGCACGCATGACGCCTGGTCGGCACCGGTCGCCGTCAGCTGCTGGATGGCCCGATCGAGATCGAACAGGATCGTGCGCTGGCCGTCGTCGCGAATCAGGCTCTGGATCCAGAAGAAGCAGCCGACCCGGACTCCCCGGGTGATGGCTTCGACGCCATGCAGGCTGGTGGCCGGATAGACGATCAGGTCGCCGGCCGGCAGCTTCACGGAATGGACGCCGAACGTGTCCTCGATCAGCAGGGCACCGCCATCGTAGGACTCGGGCGCGGACAGGAACAGCGTCGCGGAGAGATCGGTGCGGATCTTGTGGCCCGAACCCGGGTGGATGCGCACCGCGCCGTCGACATGTCCGCCGAAATGCATGCCCTCCGAGTAGCGGTTGAAGAGCGGCGGATACACGCGGTTGGGTAGTGCGCCACTGATGAACAGCGGGTTGCGCTCGAGCGCCGAGAGCACCACGTCGCTCAATTCGATCGACGTCTTCGAATGCTCGGCAATCTGCTGGTTGTGCTTGACCGCGGCCCCCTGATGCCCTGCGGTGGCACGGCCGTCCACCCAGTCGCCTGCAGCCGCATCGAGCCGCGCGCCGATCCGTCGGAACGCGTCGGCGTCGAGTACCGCGGGAACATGCAGGAGCATGGATCGTCAGAAGCGAGTCTTCAAAACCGCGTCGTCAGCGTCAGCAGCGCAGTGCGCCCCACGCCTGGCACCGACCGTCCGCCGTCCGACGGGATCAGGGCGTTGATGTACTGCTTGTCGGTGATGTTGAGCAGGTTGAATCGTACGTCGTAGTGGCGCCGGTGATAGGCGATGGTTCCGTCCCAGCGCACGAAGGCCGGCGCGGTGACGACGTTGGTATTGCTGGCATAGCGGCTCGACAGATACGTCAGTCCCGAACCGAGCTCCCACGCGTGGCCGACGTTGTAGGTGGTCCAGAGCGTAGCCGAATGACGCGGTGTGTTGGCCGGCACCTTGCCCTGCGTGCCGTCGAGTGCCGACGCCTGCACGATCTTCGCGTCGAGGAAGGTGTAGCCGCCGAACACCTGCCAGCTCGGCGAGGGGCGGCCCGTGATGCCGAACTCCGCCCCGTCGACGCGGATGTTGCCGTCGAGTTCGTAGACGCCGGTCGAGACCTGGGTCCGCGCGTCGTCCTTCTCGATCCTGAAGGCTGCCGCCGTGACCGACAGCGTCTGCTCCAGCAGGTCCCACTTCGCGCCCGTTTCGTAGGACTTGTTCTTCTCGGGCGCGAGGACCTGCTGGCCGGCCGTGACGGTCAACTGCTCGAGCGAGGGGTTGAACGAGGTGCCGTACGACAGGTAGTAGGACTGTGCCTCCGACGGCTGCCAGAGGGCGCCGACGCGGACGCTGGTCTTCGTGACGTTCTGGCCGACCTCGCTTGGCAGCGTGGCGCTGGGAATCGAGTTGTTGAGCACGGCGCGGTAGCGGTCAAACCGCAATCCGGCGATCACTTTCCATTGCGGCGTCAGTTCGATCGTGTCGTTCGCGTACGCCGCGATCGTGTCGGCGTTCGACGTCACGAGGTTGCCATTGTTGCGCACGGTCCGAGACGACGACGCGTCGTAGGCGGGATTCGCGAGAGAGACGATGGCCAGCCCGGTTGTTGCCGCCGGACCATTGATGGTCGGATCGACGCGCGTGATCGACTGGTTCTGATACGTGTCGCGACCGAGTTCGAAGCCCGTGAGCAGCGTGTGCTTGACGGGTCCGGTGGCGAAATTCGCGATCAGGTCGGTCTGATTGAACAGCGAGTCGTCGACGATCGCCTTGTCCTTGCTTTGCAGAAGCACGTACAGAGACTGGATCGGCAGCGACGTGTAATACCCGGTTGCGGAAGTCGGCAGGATCGTGAACGCGCCGCCGCCACCGGCCGAGGGCACGAAGGTGCCGACGCGCGCCGAGTTGGTCTCGCGCGCATCGATCGCCGTGCGGTTGTACTGGGTCTGGTTGCGCAGCGTGAGCTTGTCGCTGAAGCGATGCTCGACCTTGACGCCGACGACCGACGCGTCCTGGATGATGCGATCGTCCGTCAGCCCGTAGAAGTTGTCGTAGTTCACCGGCGCCGGCTTGCCGTCGAGCGCCGAGATGCCGTAGTCGGCCATGTCGTGGTTGTGCTGGAACAGGCCCGACACCGTCACCGTCGTGGGCGTATTGATGCCGAAGCGGACGGTCGGCGCGACGCCGTAGTCCTCGTTGGTCATCACGTCGCGGGTCGTCTGGATGTTCTGGCCCATCGCCGAGATGCGGAACGCGGAGGTATCCGACATAGGCTGGGCGGTGTCGATCGTCGCGCGGTACTGGTCGTGCGTGCCCACCGTGACCGTCGCCTCGCTGCCGGCCTTGAGGCTGGCCTGCTTCGAGACCTGGTTGATCACGCCGCCGGTCGAACCGCGACCGAACAGCATCGACGACGGACCCTTCAGGATCTCGATGGTGTCGATGAAGAAGGTGTCGCGGTAGTACTGGCCGCGATCGCGTACGCCGTCGATGAAGATGTCCGTGCGCGCCGTGAACCCGCGCAGGTTGATGTTGTTGCCGATCTGCCCACCTTCGGCCGCAGCGATCGTGATGCCCGGCACGCCCCGCAGCGCGTCCGACAAGGAGGTCGCACCCTGCGCGCTGAGCATGGCCCGATTGATCAGGGTGACCGACTGCGGCACGTCGCGCAGCGGCGTGGCGATCTTGCCGATCGTGGTCGTGTCCGTCCTCACGTCGTTGCTGTCCTGATTGCCGATGATCTGCACCCTGTCGAGCTTCTGCGGCTCGGCATCGGCGACGAGCGCCTGCTGCGCGCAGGTTGGGGTGACGGCGGCGAACATCAGGGCGGCGGCGAGCGGAGTGAGCTGGAAGCGATTCATGAAGGGTTGTGGTCGGTTCGATCGAACCACCGTAGGGCAGTCGCGATTAACAGTAAGACGAGTGAGAATGATTCCTATTCTATGTCACGCTGTCATCGTTTGTGGCAAACGACTCGTTCAGAACCCTTCAGTGGAGCAGCGCATGAGGTGCGGTCCCCTCTGCCGGCATCTGGGCCAACTGTTGTTCCACCCGCTGCCAGCTTTCGTGCAGCTGGATCGCGGTGGCACGAAGGACGGGATCCA
>JANXTA010000044.1 GCA_025356395.1 Betaproteobacteria bacterium | reverse complement strand
CGAAGCCTCTACTTCGCGCTCTTGAAGACGATCTGATGGGCCATATCGCGGATCGACGCGACAGGCGCGTCGCCGACGATGGTCAACCAGAAGTCACCGTACCGCTCGGTGACGACGTTGATCGGACCCTTGCTCGCCTCGCCTTCGGCGCCGTCGTGCGGTGCAGACGGCTCGATGAAGATCGAGATGGCGGCCAACCCGTCCGAGTAGACCATCTGGCCGATGTCTTCACGACCCCCGAAGGCCCGGCGGACCTCCATCACCTTCCGGAAGCCCGGCGGCGGCTCGGTGACGCTCCATCCAGCCAGCGCGAGATCCACCGGCACCATGCGATTGGTCTCGGTACGCCAACCGTCGGTGTTGGCGGCGGACGGCCGCACGCGCGATGCGTCGATCGTGCCGCCGATGGTCACGTTGGTGAAGGCGACCTGCTCGATGGAGACACCCTTCTCGTTGATGGTCTGGGCCTTCAGCAGCAGATAGGAATCCTTGTCGAACCAGAGTCGATAGCCATAGCGCTTCTTGTCACGCGCCTCGAGCACGAGCAACTGGGCCGTGCGGCCCGCGATGCGGTCCGTCCCCTCGATCGACAGCCGGTAGTACTGGTCGAGATCCACGGGAGGGCTCGTGAGGAGCGCGGGGAACGTGTCGTAGCGCGCGCGCTTCTCGATCAGCACCAGCTTGCTGTCCGGCATGTAGCAGCGGACATCGTCGTTGTTGCGGATGAACTCACGGGCCTGGCCATCCATCAGCTCGAGCTTCTCGTGCTCGCCACTCCGGTCAACGCCGTGGGTGACGCGCGACGACTGGACCTGGCTGCCCTGCTGGTGGACGAAGGTGCCGAAATAGTTCTGCCGCTGGGCCGCCTGCTGGATGCGGTTGAGCAACGCGATGGCATCGGAAGGCGTGACGGCCGGCGGGGCCTCGGCGGCAACGGAAGCACCGAGCACGAAGACCGAAATAGCCAAGGCCGTGGCACCCCGCAGCCAACGCCGCGAACGGAGCATTCTGCGTGGGGTCGGACGGATCGTCTTCTTCGACGCGAACCGCGTCATCGTTGCCGCGTTCGCGGACGAAGCATGGCCCATGGATTATCGCGAAGGCAGCATGCCCGCCCGACCGGACGGCGTGTACGCAGCGGGTCTCGCAGCGGCGCCGCGATAGCCGAAGGGCGTGACATCGCGATGGGCCGCGAAGTAATCCGACAGCTGATCTGGATCGACCGTGTTGGCGACCGGTTCGACAGGCGCGTTGCTGGCCATCACCGGTGCGATCGCCGCGATGGGTGCGACGACGGCCGTCTTTACGCCCTCACCGTCGCGACCGAATGGAGCGGCGACCCAGACCACCGCGACCAGCGCGGCGGCGATCGAGGCGCCCGGCAGGCCGGCACGAATCCAGAAACGGGTGGACCGCGACTGCGTTCCCGACCGTGGGGCGAGAACGGTCGGCTCGTTCGCGAGTTCGGCGGAGAAGCGACGCATGAACAATCCGCGGTCGCCGACGCCGACGACTTCGTCCGATCGCATCCAGTCGCCGGCGCAATGCGCGTCGGCCCAGAACTTCACGAGATCGTCGCATGCCAGCAGCGCGTCGATCGCCTGCTGGCAGCCCGCGTCGTCGAGTTCGCCATCCATCAGCGCGGAGATCTGCAGACACGAAGGATCGTCGCCTGGCTGGGAGCGGACGACGCGATCGGAACCGATTTGAGCCTTCATGACTACCACCTCTTGTCTTTGGATGTCCCCAACAACGGCCGCAACTCAGATGCAATCGATTCACGGGCGCGGAAGATGCGCGACCGCACCGTTCCGATTGGGCAGTTCATGGCTGCCGCAATGTCTTCGTAACTCAATCCCTCAATTTCCCTCAACTGGATGGCCGTTCGAAGCTCTTCGGGCAACGCGTCCATCGCCCGCCCGACCGTCTCGCCGACCTGCTTGCTCATCAACAGCGACTCGGGCGTGTTGATGTCCCTTAGTTGGTCGGCATCATCGAAAGTTTCAGCTTCTTCTGCATCGGCACCCGTGGTCGTCGGCGCCCGACGACCCTGGGAAGCAAGATAGTTCTTCGCCGTGTTGATGGCGATCCGGTACAACCAGGTGTAGAAGGCGCTGTCGCCACGGAATTGCGGCAATGCCCGGTAAGCCTTGATGAACGCTTCCTGGGTGACGTCCTCGATCTCGGCCGCGTCGCGGACCAGTCGCGAGACCAAGCGATTGATCTTCCGCTGGTATTTGACCACCAGAAGCTCGAACGCCTTCTTGTCGCCGCGCTGCACGCGCTCCACAAGGCGTTGATCGACTTCCCGTTCGGTGGATGGTTCCATCACGGCCGACCCGGACTACCGAACGGTCGGAAATCGCCGCCGCGCAGCGACCACAACAGGAAGCGGCTCAGCGAGCGGCGGTTGCCGCTGACCAGTTCGGCGTCGAAGACCCCCAGGCGGGTCACGTGCGTGGCGATCGACGGATCGGATTTTTGCAAGGCCAGCATCGAGAAGCCGGGCCACAGCACGGTCGACTCGGCGAGACGCCAGGTGCCTTCCGTCCCGAGAGGATCGGGCTGCACGTCGAATTCAGCGTGTTGCGAGACGATCAAGGTGTGGACGATGGCGCGACGATGACGCGCGAGCATGGCCACGGCGATCGTCGCGCAGACCACCATCGCGGTCAGCGCCAGCAGCCAGCTCGTCTGGGGCCAGCGGGCAGCCATCGTCGAGGCGGCGACGAGCACGCCGGCGGACGGTAGCGCGACCGACAGGAGCGCGAGCCGACGCGACGGCCCGATCGGGATGCGTGCCGACAGGGTCATGCGATCGGAATGCCTGCGGACGGCGAGCGGCGCGATGGAGCGATGCGCAGAAGGTGCCGGGACAGGATTGCGAGGGCTGCACGTGCCGCGAAGCTCAACTGAAGCTCACGAGGACATCACAAGCGCCGCAGCACCATCGTGCCGTTGGTGCCGCCGAAGCCGAACGAGTTGGAGAGGGCCACGTCGATCTTCATGGGCCGGGCCTCGTTGGCGCAATAGTCGAGGTCGCACTCCGGGTCCTGATGGAAGATGTTGATCGTCGGCGGCGACACCTGGTCGCGGATCGCCAGCGCGGTGAACACGCCTTCAATGCCACCGGCGGCGCCGAGGAGGTGCCCGGTCATCGACTTGGTAGAGTTGACGACCAGCCGCTTCGCGTGATCGCCAAACGCATTCTTGATGGCGACGGTCTCGTTCCTGTCGCCCAGCGGAGTCGACGTTCCATGCGCGTTGACGTACTGGACGTCGTCGCCGTTGACGCCGCCGTTGCGCAGCGCGTTGATCATGCCGCGACGCGGACCGTCGGCATCGGGCGAGGTGATGTGATAGGCGTCCGAACTCATGCCGTACCCGATCAGTTCGGCGACGATGTTGGCCCCGCGCTTCTTGGCATGCTCGTACTCCTCGAGCACCATTACGCCGGCGCCCTCGCCGAGCACGAAGCCGTCACGATCGATGTCCCACGGCCGGCTCGCGGTCTTGGGATCGTCGTTGCGCAACGACATCGCGCGTGCCGCCGTGAAGCCACCGATGCCGAGAGGCGAGATGGTCGACTCGGCACCGCCCGCAAGCATCACGTCGGCGTCGCCGTACTCGATCAGTCGACCCGCATCGCCGATGCAGTGAAGCCCGGTGGTGCAGGCGCTGACGATGCCGTAGCTGGGACCCTTCATGCCGAAGTGGATCGACAGCTGGCCAGACACCATGTTGATGATCGAGGCCGGCACGAAGAACGGCGAGATGCGCCGCGGTCCGCGCGAGGCCAATTCGATGCAGGTCTCTTCGATCATCGGCAGGCCGCCGATGCCCGAGCCGACGATGACGCCAATGCGTTCGGCGTTTTCCTCGGTGATCGTCAGGCCGCAATCGTTCCAGGCCTGGATACCCGCCGCGACGCCGTAATGGATGAACGTATCCATGTGGCGCGCCTCCTTGCCAGAGATGTAGTCGTCGATCATGAAGCCCTTGACCTCGCCGGCGATATGGCAAGGTAATGCAGACGAATCGAAGCGCGTGATGTGATCGATGCCCGACTTGCCGGCAAGGATGTTGGCCCAAGCTTCAGGGATGCTGTTGCCGACCGGTGCAACGATGCCAAGTCCGGTGATGACGACGCGACGACGACTCATGCGCGATGTTGACCTTGATTCGGGAGGGTGCTTACTTCTTGTGCGAGCTGACGTAGTCGATCGCCTGCTGCACCGTGGTGATCTTCTCGGCTTCTTCGTCGGGGATCTCGGTTTCGAATTCGTCCTCGAGCGCCATCACCAGTTCGACCGTATCGAGCGAGTCGGCACCCAGGTCGTCGACGAACGACGATTCGATCTTGATGTCGGCTTCATTCACGCCAAGTTGTTCTGCGACGATTTTCTTGACGCGCTGTTCGATGCTGTCCATGAATTCTTCTCCTCTGGGGAATGGTCTGGCTTCTCGTCTGGCCTCGATCGCCGGAACTGCTGGCTCGGGTCGATCGGGCCGATTCGAAAGGGGGATGGTCCCACTGCAAAAATCGCGCGGATTGTAGCAGACCGCACCCTCTCGCCCGGGGTGGCCCGACCCCCGCGTCAAGGCGTCTGCGATCCGCTTCAGGTCATGTACATGCCGCCGTTGACATGCAGCGTGATGCCGGTCACGTAGCCTGCCGCGGGCGACACCAGGAAGGCGACCGCGGCCGCGATGTCTTCCGGCTTGCCGAGTCGTCCGAGCGGAATATGCCCGGTCAGCGCCTCGATCTGCGTCGTCGACAGGCTCTTGGTCATATCGGTGTCGATGAAGCCCGGCGCCACACAGTTGACCGTAATGCCGCGACTGCCGAGTTCCTTCGCCAGCGAGCGGGTCAGGCCCGCGACTCCCGCCTTGGCGGCCGCGTAGTTGGCCTGGCCCGCGTTGCCGGCCGAGCCCACCACCGACGTGATGTTGACGATGCGTCCGCCGCGCGCCTTGATCATTCCGCGCATGACGCCGCGCGCGAGCCGGAAGACGGCGGAGAGGTTGGTGTCGATCACCGCGCCCCAGTCGTCGTCCTTCATGCGCATAGCCAAGGTGTCCAGGGTAATGCCGGCGTTGTTGACCAGGATATGCAGCCCGCCGAAGTCCTTCTGGATCGATTCGATCGCGGCATCGCACGCAGGCGCATCGCGCACGTCGAGCACGATGCCCTTGCCGCCGTGGGCCGCGAGGTATTCACCGATCGAGGCCGCGCCGGCAGCCGACGTGGCCGTACCGACGACCGTGGCGCCGCGTCCCGCGAGGTCGGCCGCGATGGCCCGCCCGATGCCGCGCGATGCGCCGGTGACCAGGGCGACCTGTCCGGTCAATGTCTGTTCGATCATGGTCGTGGATGCATTCATTGCAGAGCCTCGATCGCGGCAGCGAGGGAAGCGGGGTCGAAGATCGGGAGTCCGGCGACGCGCGGGTCGATGCGCCTGGCCATCGGCGCGAGGACCTTGCCCGGCCCACACTCGATCAACTGCGTCACGCCGCTGTCCGCCATCCGGCGGACCGTCTCGGACCAGCGCACCGGTCCGGCAGCCTGACGAACCAGCGCGGCGCGAATCGCATCCGGATCGTGTTCGATCGCGACGTCGATGTTGTTGATGACATCGATGGAAGGCGGCACGAACTCGACATCGAGGAGGCGCGTCGCGAGGCGATCTGCCGCGGGCTTCATCAACGACGAATGGAAGGGTGCCGAGACCGCGAGGATCACCGCACGCTTCGCGCCGCGTGCCTTGGCGACCTCGCAGGCGCGTTCGACGGCGGCCTTGTGCCCGGCGATCACCACCTGCGACGGCGCGTTGAAGTTGACGGCCTCCACCACCTCGCCCTGCGCGGCTTCTGCGCATGCGGCGCGCACCGCGTCGTCGTCGAGTCCGAGGATCGCCGCCATGCCGCCGGTACCGACCGGAACGGCGGCCTGCATCGCTTCGGCACGGAAGCGCACCAGAGGCAGCGCATCGGCGAAGCGCAATGCGCCCGATGCCACCAGCGCCGCGTATTCGCCGAGGCTGTGGCCTGCGAGGACCGATGGCTCGGGACCACCCGCGGCGATCCACGCGCGCCACATCGCGACACCGGCCGCGAGCATAACCGGCTGCGTGTTGGTCGTCAGTCCCAGCTCCTGGAGAGGACCGCCCGCGATCAGTGCGACCAGGTCCTGCTGCAGGACGTCGGACGCTTCTTCGAGCGTGGCGGCGACGACCGGATGTTGCTCGCGAGCCGCGATCATCGTGTCGAACATGCCGACCGACTGCGAACCCTGTCCGGGAAAGACGAATGCGATATTCATCATTCTGGGTTGATCTCTTTGAATGCCGTCCGACCGTTGCCGTCGCGTCACATCTCGACCAGCACCGCACCCCAGGTGAAGCCGCCACCGACGCCTTCCATCAGGACCTTGTGGCCGCTGCGGATGCGGCCGTCGCGAACCGCGACGTCGAGGGCCAGGGGGATCGAGGCGGCCGACGTGTTGCCGTGCTCGGCGATGGTCGCGATCATCTTCTCGAGCGGCAGCCCGAGCTTTCGACAGGTGCCTTGCATGATGCGGATGTTGGCCTGATGCGGGATCAGCCAGTCGAGCTGTTCGGCAGTCACATCGGCCGCAGCCAGCGTCTCGAGCGCAACTTTCTCGAGCACGTTGACCGCGAGCTTGAAGACGGCGGGTCCGTCCATCTGCAGGAACGCGTTGCCGGCGACCACGCCGTGGTCGACGTTGCCGGGAACGCACAGGATGCCGACGTGGCGACCGTCCGAATGCAGGCGGCTCGCCAGCACGCCCGGACGTTCCGAGGCCGTCATGACGACCGCACCGGCACCGTCGCCGAACAGCACGCAGGTGGTCCGGTCGTCGAAGTTGAGAATGCGCGAGAAGACCTCGGCGCCGATCACGAGCGCGTTGGTCGCCTGCCCGGAGCGGATGAACGAATCGGCGGTGGTGACCGCGTAGGCGAAGCCGCTGCAGACCGCCTGCAGGTCGAAGGCCGCGCACTGGTTGATGATGCCGAGCTTGTTCTGCACGATGCAGGCGGTGCTTGGGAACACCATGTCGGGCGTCGACGTCGCGACCACGATCAGGTCGATCGCCGAGGCGTCGATGCCGGCGGCCTCGAGCGCGCGACTTGCGGCGATCGTGGCCAGGTCGCTGCACGGCACGCCCGGATCCGCGAAATGGCGCACCCTGATGCCGCTGCGGGAAACGATCCAGTCGTCGCTGGTCTCGATGCCCCGCGCGCCGAGTTCGGTGGCCAGCATTTCGTTGGAGACGCGCCGCGGCGGCAGGTAGCTGCCGGTACCGATAATCGAGGAATAGCCGTGCATGTCTTGACGCGCAGTCATCGGAGCGGTCTCGCGATCAGAACAGGGAAGCGACCTGCTTCTGTGGCGCGCCGTGCGACGCGCCTTCGGGCTCGTCGAGCGACGCAGGGAGGATGGCGTCGACCGGAGGCCGCATGCCCCGCATCGACGCTGCGATGCGCGAACCGACGTCGTGACACGCGGCATCGCAGGCCCGCGCGATGGCGTGGCGGAACGCGTACGCATCGGCAGAGCCGTGGCTCTTGATGACGAGCCCGCGCAGCCCGAGAAGGCTCGCACCGTTGTAGCGACGATGGTCGACGCGGTGCTTGAAACGGTTGAGGACCGGCATCGCGACCAGTGCGGCCAGCCAGCTCAGCGGATTGCGCTTGAACTCTTCGCGGATGAAGCCGCCGAGCATCTGCGCCAGTCCTTCGGAGGTCTTGAGCGCGACGTTGCCGACGAAGCCGTCGCACACGATCACGTCGACCGTGCCCTTAAAGATGTCGTTGCCCTCGACGTTGCCGAAGAAGTTGAGCTGGCCACGATCGGACGCGGCGCGCATCAGCTCGCCGGCCTCCTTGACGGTGTCGTTGCCCTTGATGATCTCTTCGCCGATGTTGAGCAGCCCGACGCTGGGCCGCTGCTTGCCAGTGACAGCCGCGACGAGCGCGCTGCCCATCACGGCGAACTGCAGCAGATGTTCCGCGGAGCAGTCGACGTTGGCACCGAGGTCGAGCACGGTGGTGGCACCGCCGGTCTGGTTCGGCAACACGGAGGCGATCGCAGGACGGTCGATGCCTTCGACGGTCTTCAGGACATGGCGCGAGATGGCCATCAGCGCGCCTGTGTTGCCGGCGCTGACGCAGGCGTCGGCACGATCTTCCTTGACGAGCCTGATCGCGACCCGCATCGACGAGTCGCGCTTCTTGCGCAATGCGATCTCGATCGAGTCGTCCATCGCGACGACCTCGGTCGCCGCGACGATCTCGATGCGCGACCGGTCGGCGCGGCTTTTGTCCGCGGCCAAACCCGCAGCCAGTGCGTCGGGGTTTCCGACCAGCAGGATGCGGACGTCGGGATGCCGTTCCATGAACTGCAGGGTGGCCGGGATCGTGACCGAAAGGCCGTGATCCCCACCCATGCTATCAATCGCGATACGGGCCGGCATGACGGCGCCCCTAGCGTCAGTCAAGCGATATCGAAGGCGACGTCTTGACGACGTGCCGGGCGTGCAAGGACGACTGGATCATCCGACACGGCTACGAGATGGAGCACCCCACAGCCATCCGGACCGCACGATCACTCGTCGTTCTTGGTCTTGACGACCTTCTTGCCGCGATAGAAGCCGTTGGGGCTGATGTGGTGACGCAGATGGACTTCACCGGTCGTGGGTTCGACGGCGAGCGGCGGCGCGGTGAGAAAGTCGTGCGCACGGTGCATGCCGCGCTTGGAGGGCGACTTCTTGTTCTGTTGGACAGCCATGGAAACTCCAGGTAATCGGTATTGCGCTGAATTTGCACAAATTGACGAGCTTCAGACTCTATCATGTTCACCGGCAGCGAGCGCTCGTCGCGGAAGGACGATTAGTTTGGAAACAACGCACTAGGCACCGAACACGGAATCCGGCTCACGTCACGCCTCAATGGACCCCGCCCTCGACGTCGTTCTTCCCGGTCTTCAGGGCCGCCAGCGCGGCGAAAGGCGACGGTTCGCGGATGTTCGCCGCGACATCGCCGGCGCCGTCGGGGCACACGGCGTGGCGCGGGGCGATCGGCAGCGCGAGGATCACCTCGTCCTCGATGAGCGAGTCGATGTCGAAAGCGGCGGAGCCGACGACCGCATCGAAGTCGTCGTCCTGGTCGAGTGCGTCGGCCGCCGTCTCGTCGGCGACGATCAGGAATTTCGATTGCAGATGCAGCGTCTCGGTCATCGGTTGCAGGCAGCGCTGGCAGACCAGCACGACCTCGCCGTCGACCGAGAGGTCGAACCGCAGTGCACCGTACCTGCCGTGCGTGGATCCGGCCACGCGCCACGCCAGACTGCCGCGACGATCCGTGGCGTCGATGCGCAGCAGATCTTCCAGCGACGTGACGCCCGACGCGGTGCTGTCCTGACGTGCGAATTCGAAGAGGTCGATCTTCATGCTGGAGGGTAAAAGCGCAGTGCGCTCACCGAGCGCTCCGCAGGACCGCGATAATACTGCTCCCTTCCCCGCCATCCGCCCCGTGACTCCTCCCGCTCGCGCTCCGCTCGTCCTGGCTTCCGGCTCCCGCTATCGACGCGAGATGCTGGAACGACTGCGCGTCCCCTTCGAGGTCGACGTGGCCCAGGTCGACGAGACCGCGGTGGCCGACGAGACACCGGAGGCGACGGCGCTGCGTCTGTCGCTCCTCAAGGCCGAAACCGTGGCCGCGCGTCGACCCGAGGCCATCGTGATCGGCTCGGACCAGGTCGCGGAAGCGAACGGCCTCGCGTTCGGCAAGCCGGGCACGCACGAGGCCGCGATGCTCCAGTTGCAGACCCTGCGTGGCAAGGTCGTTCGTTTCCACAGCGGACTTTGCGTGATCGCCACGCATCTCGGCGTCCGCAAGACGCAATCACGCGTGATCCCGACGACTGTGCACTTCCGTTTCCTGAGCGACGACGCGATCGAGCGCTACCTGCGTCTCGACACCCCTTACGACTGCGCCGGCAGCGCGAAGGCCGAAGGACTCGGCATCGCGCTGCTCGATCGCGTCGAGAGCGGCGACCCGACCGCGCTGATCGGACTGCCGCTGATCGCGCTCGTCTCGATGCTGCTGGCGATCGGCTACCCGATCCTGTCGGCATGAGCGCGGGCCGACTGTATCTCGTCCCGAACGCGCTGGGTCCCGGCACCCTGCGGGCGGTGTTGCCGGTCGAGACCTCGGCCATCGCCGCGAGTCTCGACTACTTCATCGGCGAGAACGCCAAGTCGACCCGCGTCTTCCTGAAACGCGTCGACGCCGTCGTGCCGCTCGCCAAGCCTATCCAGCAGATCGAGATCGCCGAGCTCGACGTCGCGACACCCGCGAACGCGTTACCCGCCTTGCTCGCGCCGATCCTCGCCGGGCGCGATGCCGGCCTCGTGTCGGAAGCGGGATGTCCCGCCGTCGCCGACCCCGGTGCGACCCTCGTGCGACTCGCGCATCGTCATGGCATCGACGTGCGGCCGCTGGTCGGTCCGTCGGCCTTGCTGCTCGCGCTGATGGCGAGCGGCCTCGACGGCCAGCGCTTCGCGTTCAACGGCTACCTGCCGACCGATGCGCGCGAACGCGCGGAGGCGATCCAGCAAGCGGAACGTCGATCGATCCAGCTCCATCAGACCCAGATCTTCATCGAGACGCCGTATCGCAACCTCGCCCTGTTCGCCGCGCTGCTCGACAGCTGTCGGCCCGACACGTTGCTGTGCGTAGCCTGCGACCTGACGCTCGAGACGCAATGGATCGCGTCGCGTACCGCGAAGGCCTGGAAGGGCACAACCGTCGACCTGCACAAGCGGCCGACGGTCTTCCTCCTGCTCGCGACCTAGTCGAACGAGAACGTGTAGAAGATGTCGACCGCGCTCTCGGTCCCGGCCTGCACCTGCAGGTCGATGCGCTTGTAGACGTTGTAGCGGACCTTGATCAGCGTCGCCGCCTTCGTGAAGCCCTGCTCGAAGCTGACGCGCAACCGCGACGAGATCTGCTTGCCGACCGTCAACAGCCCCCCCTTGTCGCCGCCGATCCCCGACACGCCGACCTCGTCGACACCGAGCGTCGCAGCGATGCGCGACTGGATGCTCTCCGAGTCTGAAGATCCAAGCAGTCCGGCCGCGGCCGACGTCAGCATTCCGTAGTCGGACTTGCTCGACGCGGCCAAGCCGTGTCCGAGGATCAGCCACGACAGCTTCTCCGTGTCGGGCACGTCGGGAGTGGAGACGAGACGGGCCTGGGGTGCGAGTGCGGTTCCCGAGATCTGTACGCCCGCTTCGACCGCCAGGTTCTTGCGCACCGCGTTGATGTCGAGCGCTGGGTTGTCGATGGGGCCAGAGAAGACCAGGTTGCCGCGCACGATCGTGAGCCGCTGGCCGTAACCCTCGTAGGTGCCTTCGCGGACCGCGACCGATCCGATCGCGCGCAGTTCGGTGCCCGTGCCGGCGATGCGGATCGCGCCGCCGAGCTTGCCGTCGAAGCCCGATCCCTTGACCTTGAAGTCGTCACCCATGTCGAACTTCACCTCGAAGCGGACCGGCGTGTTCGGGGCGGTGGTCGACTCGGTGTCGTCCTTCTCGCGGCCGACGATGACGATGTCGTTGGACAGCGTGGGGCCACGTCGCTCGGCGAGTTGCAGCGAGCCGCGGTCGGCCTTGACGTCGGCGGTGACGTCGATGCCGGTCGCCCCGAAGCGCATCGACCCAGATCCCGAGACGACGATCGTGCGATCGGTCCGCGACACGGCCTCGAACTTGTCGAACTTGACGTTCAGCGTCCCCGTGACCTTGCGGTCGGCGAGGCGCAGGTCGCCGTTCGCATCGATGTGCCCGTCACCCGACGCGAGCGTGGCCTGCTTGAGGATCACGCGGTCGCCCTCGAAGTCGAGGTCGATCTTGCCGTCGCGCGCTTTGACGCCCTGGTCGGGCCAGCGCAGTCCGATCGCCGTGCCGCTGGCATGTCCGGCAAACAGCGGCTGCGCGACGGTGCCGTGCCCCGTGACGGCGACCTGCAACGCGCCGTACACATCCAGGCCGGGCACGCCCGAAAGCCGCGCGAGCCAGCGCAGGTCGGGGATGTCGACGTCGCTCTTCATGGTCAGTGGCGCGTCGCCGGCGAGGCCCCATTGCCCGTCGCGCTTCGACAGGCGCGTCTCGACCGAGCCGTCGATCCGTCCCAGGCCGCGACCCGCCGCGGACACCAGCGCCGTCACGCGATCGGCCACGATGTCGGCCGAGACCTCGATCTTCTCGGGGTCGACATCGAAGCGCGGCTCGGTGAGGAAGCGGATGTTGCCGGACTCGCGGAACAGGCGGACCTTGCCGTCGATCGCGTCGCCGATCTTGAGGTCCCACTCGCCGCCGAACTTCAGGGTCGTCGACACCTGCTGGTTGAAGTCGCGCGAGAACGTGCCGACGATCGACAGCGGAAAGCCGCTCGCCTTGCCGACCGTGTCGATGCGTCCGTTCTCGTAGAGCAGGCGCTCGAGGTCGACGCGGCCTTCGGCGAACTTCATGTGCGCCGCGCCCACCTCGACGCGCTCCGCGCCGGCCACGAGCGTGGTGCCGCCCTCGGTCGAGAACGGCACGCGGCCGCGGCTCGCGAGGCTGTCGACGGTCCCGCGCCAGATCTGCGTCGAATCGAGGCCGCCATGCGCTGCCGCCGTGATGTCGAAGCGATCGCTCTTCGCGAGCAGTGTCAGCACGTGCGCGCCGCGCGTGCCCTTGACGTGCGCTTCGGCCGAGTCGAGCGTCGGCGACTTGGTACCGCTGCCATCGCGAAGTTCGGTCAACGCAAGGTCTGCGTCGAGCGTGCCGCTGGCACCGGCGAGCAGGCGTCCCTGGCCGCGCAGGGTCTTCAGGCTGAAGATCGTCGCACTGGACGAAGGAGCACCAGGCGTCTTCGACGCCACGGTCTTCGCATAGCGCAGGTCATCCACGGCGATCGTAAAGTCGACGGCCGGCTCGGCCAGTGTCCCGCCGAGGAAGCCCTGCCCCTTCATCGAGCCCGACACGCCGGCGCCGACATCGGCGAGCCGCGGCGCGTCGATGTTCCAGCGCAGGCGGTCCTGCGGACGACCGAAGTTGCCGTCGACGTCGACGTGGTTGGTGCCGAGATCGAGCGCGACCTTCGCGTCGATGATCTGGCCGATCGTCACCGGCGGCTGGCCCTTCGCCAGCACCGCCGGGATCGACGCGATCACGGTCCCGGCGACGGTCCCGGCGATCGGTCGATCGAGCACACGGCTCGGGGCGATGCGCAGGTCGCTGCGGACCCGGAAGGTCTGGGGATTGCGACCCGACGCGGGTGCGCCGAACGTGCCGTCGACCTTGAACGTGGAGTTGACGTCGGCTTTCGGGAAGTCGCCGAAGTCGCGCGGGTTCAGATGCACGACTTCGCCCTGCAGTTCGAAGGGCCGATCACGGCCCAGCCCGACCTTGCCCGAGGCCGCGACCCGACTGCCGCCGAGCACCACGGCGGCTTCCGCGATCCGCACTTCGCTGCCCTCGAATTCGCCACGCAGCTTCACGCTGCGGCCGGTATCGGCGAGCGACGTGTCGAGATGCACGATGCCGTCGCGCCGCGACACGGCGATGGGTCCGGCGAAGCGCGATGCGATCAGCTTGCCGTGGATCGCGCGCAGGTCGAGCGCGCGGACCTCGCCTTCCAATGCCGGCGTGCCGCCGTTCGCGAAACGGTAGCTGCCCTTGCCGCTGAGTCGACCGGCCGCGCCGAGGTCTGCGACGAGACGCGACGCGACGATGGCCAGTGAGTCGCCGGCGAAATCCGCATCGAGCGCGGCCACCGGGATGCGATCGCGGTCGATCGCTCCGGGTGCGGCATTGAAGAGATGTACCGTGCCGGTGAAGGGGTTGGTCCCGCCGTCGACGGCCGCGACCGCGGACGGCTTGATGTTCGCATCGATCGACAGGTCCGCCTCCGGCAGATCGCGCTTCCAGCGTTTCGGCGAGACGCCGGCGACATGCAGCATCGTGTGATCGATCGGCTGGTCGCGGAACGGCAGCACGCGGGCGTCGGCGTGCCCCGCCACCGGCTGGTTCGCGGGGTCGGACACGACAAAGTCGGACGCGAGGCTCAGGTCGGCGAGCTTGCCCGCGATCGTCAATGGCGCGCGATACGGCACGCCGAAGGCCTTGCCTTCGGCGACGAGGCCGCCCGCGATCGTGAACGGCTTCGCAGCCGCGAGCGTCGCATGGCCATCGACGCGGCCCCACGGCGTGGATACCGCGATGCGCTCGACGACCCAGTGCTTCGCGCCGTTCTCGAAGGCGTAGCGACCCTTGAGATCGGCCGCGGTCAATGCCGTGGTCTTGCCGTCCGCGACGAGATCGATGGCGTCCAGATGGACCGCATCGAGACGCAACGTGTCGAGCCGCAGCGACGCGGGCAGCTCCAGCGTGGCGGGCTCGCTACTCGGTTCGTCCGACTTGGCGATCGTCTCGATCGTCAGCTTCGCGGCGCGCGCGTCGGCAATCGTGAAGCGCCGCTCGAACGGCTCGAGCGCGTAGCGCAGCGAGCCCTTCTCGAGCGTGATGACCTGCGTCTTCGAGCGGAACACGAGGTGGTCGAAGGCCACGCGGTCGTAGATCGAACCCGCGACGCCTTCCACGCGGAGTTGGCCATTCAAGGCCTTCTCGGCCTCGACGACGATGCGCTGCAGGGTCGTCTCGCGACCGAGCAGCCAGGCGCCGATCGCGATGACCACGATCAGCAGCCCGACCCCGCCCGCGAGCGACCATGCCGCGATGCGCGCGACGCGACGCCCGCGCGAACGGGGCGGCGACGCGGCTTGGTTGTCCGGATTCAGAACGTCACCCCAAGCGAGAAGTGGAGTCGCGTCGTGCCGTTGTTGACCCCGCGAGCCACGTCGAAGTCGAGCGTTCCGACCGGACTGCGCCAGCGCGCGCCGACGCCGTAGCCGACCACCGGCTTCAAGGCCGAGAAGGTGTTGCCCGCATTGCCGGCATCGACGAATCCCGCGATACCCCACTGCGGATAGCGCGGGGCCAGCCAGTGATCGATTTCGACCGCACCGGTCGCGACATAGCGACCACCGACGATCGCGTCGACCTGCTGCACGCCGAGGCTCTGGTAGCCGTAGCCACGCACTGAGCCGTCGCCACCGGCGCGGAACAGCAGCGTGGATGGCAGCGAATCCGTGTCCTTGCCCGCCACGACGCCGCCCTCCCCGCGCACGATCAACGTGTTGTCCGGGCCCAGCGGCTGGTAGCGGATGGCCTTGGTGTAGAAGCGGCTGAACGGCAGGCCGTTGGTGAGACGGACGCCGGCGCCGACCTGTGCCGTCGCGAGATAGCCGATGGTCGGCGACAGCAGGTTGTCGGTACGGCGGAACGTGACCCCGTAGGTCACGCCCAGCGTCTGGGTCGTGATCGGCGTCACGCCGGTCACGTCCTTGCGCTCGACGAGATAGTCGAGCGACGTGAAGCGCTCGGTGGCCTGCGGCCCCCAGGCCCGCTTGCCGGTGATGCCGCCTCCGCGGGTCACTTCACCTTGCACGTCCTCGCGCTTGATGTTCGACAAGATCGAATAGGTGCTGCCGCTCTGCGTCACAGGGAACAGGAGGTCCGACCCCAGGGACTGCTTGAGCCGGTCGACGGACATGGTCGTGCGCAACTGCTTGGCGCCTCCGAGGAAGTCGATGACGTTGTAGCTGAGCGACGCACGCGGCCCTGAGTTGGTCGAGTAACCGAGCCCGACCGACAGCTGCTTCGACTGGTTCTCCTCGATCAGCACCCGCAAGGGCAACGTGACCTCGCGCGGAAGAGGCGTGGCCGGTGCATCGGCCGTGGCCGCCGTCCCCTCGCCTTCCGCGGGCTTCGGCGGCACGAACGGCGAACGCGGATCCGTGCCCGGATCGGCCACCGCATCGATGCTGACCTCGACGCGCGAGAAGAAGCCAGTGTTGCTCAGCTTCTGCTGGAAGTCGAACAGCGGCTGCTGGGCATACAGCTCGCCGAGCTTGATCGGGTCGAGGTTGCGCACCGTGTCCGCCGGATAACGCTTGAGTCCAGTGATCTGCAGCGGACCGAAGCGCACCGCCGGACCACTCGCGACGACCACCACCAACTTGACCTTCGAGGTCCGCACGTCGACCTGCGCCTCGGTGCGGGTCAGCGTCGCGAACGGATACGTGCGGATCAGCAGGCCCTGCAGCATCCGCCGCTTGTTGGCTTCCCAGTCGGCCTGCTTGAACACGTTACCAGCCGTCAGCGTCCAGCCGTCCTTCAGCGCCTGGACATCGGGCGGTTGGGTCGGCGGTGCCTGCATGATCGGACCGATGAACTGCAGATCGACCGTGTCGACCGTCGACGCCGCGTTCGGCAACACGCGATAGCGCGCGGTCCATCGATCACCGTTCTGCTCGAGGTCGGCGTCGATGGTCGGCGAGTAGTAGCCCTCGGTCGCGATCAGTCGCTGGATCTCGTCCTTGCCCTGGTCGAACAGTCGCCGCAGCTGATCCGCATCGATGCGGCCGCGCCGCCCGTCGGCATCGCGCCAGCGGATCAGGCTCAGGTTGCTCTCGACCAGCGCCTTGAGATTGCCGGGCGCGTCGACGACCACGTCGTAACGTGCCTCGTCGGCACGCACCGGCAGCGTCGTCGACAGCAGAGCGACGCCGACGATCGCCGCGAGTCCGCGCATGGCCCGCTCGCGCCACGACGTCATCGGATGAGACCTGGCATCGACAACCGCTCAAGCCTCCGCGTGCATCGCGCTGGCCTGTGGTACGGCGCCGACCTCGAGCGAGTGCAGATCGCTGGTGCCTTCGCTACCGACCGGACGGATGGTCCGGCGCGGCGCGTAGGCGGAGATCAGCGCGCATGCGACCGCCGAGAAATAGGGGATCGCCTGCGTCGCGAGGATGCCGATCCACAGCAGGCTCTCGTACTGCGCCGGCATGATCGTCATCACCCCGATCGCCGCGACGATGATGCCGATTAGCATCAGGCCTTCCTCGCGGACCGCGCCGAACCACGCGAACGCGCTCTTCTTCTTGCCGGTCTGCCAGCTCTTCGGCGTCACGACGAAGGTGCCCTTCTTTTGAACGAGGCCAGCGATAATGCCGCGCGCGATCGCGTGCGACAGCGCCATCGATGCGATGGATGCGCCGATCACGTCGCGCCAGCCGCAGGGCACGCGCGCCCGATACAGCGACGGTCCGAAGTAGGCCTTCAGCACGAAGAAGCCCAGCACCGGGATCACGAAGAGATCGAGCGGCAGGCTGAAGTTCTCGGGATTCAGCAGCATGCCGGCGGTCCACGCCAGCGACGCCAGCGTGAAGAACAGGTGCAGCGCATCGGCGAACCACGAGAACCAGCCGGTCAGGAAGTGGAAGCGCTGACCGGCGGTCAGTCCGCGCGGCCTGCGCGCGGTGGAACCCGCGGGCTGCCTGTCCTGCCGGCCCCAAAGCCAGTTCCAGCGTCGCTTGAGGATCTGCATCGCGCCGAAGGCCCAGCGGAAGCGCTGCGACTTGTAGCCCGAGAAGTTGGACGGCGTGAGGCCGCGGCCGAGGATTTCGTCGATGTAGCGCGTCTCCCAGCCGGCGTTCATCAGGCGCAGGCCCAACTCGGCGTCCTCGCAGATGCACCACTCGGACCAGCCGCCGGTATCGATCAGCGCGCGCTTGCGAACCAGCGTCATCGTGCCGTGCTGGATGATCGCGTCACGCTCGTTGCGGTGATGCATGCCGATGCGGAAGAACCCGTCGTACTCCCAGCTCGCCATGCGCTGGAACGCGTTGTGCTGCCAGTCGCGATGCGCCTGCGGACACTGCACGACCGCGACGCGCGGCGCGTCGAAGTGGCCGACGGTGACCTTGAGCCAGTCCGGCTCGACCACGTAGTCGGCATCGACCACACCGACCACCGCGGCGCGAGGGTCGGTCTCCTCGAGCCCGAAGTTGAGCGCACCGGCCTTGAAGCCGGGCCAGTTCTCGAGATGGAAGAAACGGAAACGCGGACGCGGCACATCGGATGACACGTCGTGTTCGTTGAGGCGCTCGACGTAACGCTCGACCGGCTTCCAGACGTCCTCGTTCTTGGTGTTGTTGTCGAGGATCAGGACCTCGAAGTTCCGATAGTTCATGCGCGCCAGACTCGCGAGCGTCTGGATCACCATTTCCGGCGGCTCGTTGTGGCAAGGCAGGTGGATCGAGACGAAAGGCTCGACGGCATCGAGTGCCGGCCGCAAGGGCCGGAAGTGCCGCTGCCAGTGCTTCTGCCAAAACACCTCGGTGAACTCGAAGGCGTTGGCCAGCAGGATCATCAGCATCGCCGCCAGCGCCGGCAGCAGCAGCACTAGCATGGTCCAGTCGAGCGTGTTGAGATAGAACTCGAACGGCAGCGTGACGAGCCACACGACCAGCGTCACCGCGGCCTGGATCACGAGGCCGAAGAACAAGCGGCCGCCGATCCGAAAACGCGCGAACGCGATGCAGAACGCGACGATCGGGATCAGCGCGAGGATCGACGCGACAGTCGCCTTGCGCGGCCATGCCGGGTCGGGCACCACCGGGCCGTCGAGCGAGAACTTGGGCTCGCGATCGGCATTGAAGATGCCCCAGTAGGCACCGGTGCGGCCCTCGTTGGCGCGCTTCCAAGGCTGGTCGATGGCTTCCATCAGGTAGTAGTCGTCGATGCCCTCCTTCTTCGCCTTCCAAAGGAACTCGCGGATGAACTGCGCCTCGTCCGTCACCGACGCGGTGGAGTAGGTGATCGGGTCGAGCGGGTTGAGCGTCTTGATCGGCACCCGGCTGCCGCCCGAAGGCCAACCGACTTCGCCGATCACAATCTTGCGGTTCGGGTACTCCCGCTTCATTTCCTCGTAACGCCGGATGACATGGTCCACGGCGGCTTCGCGCGGCACGCCCTCCCAATACGGCAGCAGGTGGACGGTGATGAAGTCGACGTGCCTGGCGACCTCGTGCATCTGCTTGCTCTTCTCGCGATCGTGCGTGAGCCAGATGTCCCACGATTCGGCGGTCGACACCGGCATCTTCGCGCGTCCCTTGCCGAGATCATTGGCACGTCGTTTGACGATGTCGATGTACTTGATCAACTCGGCGGGCGTCAGGTCCCCGCGCAAGATCGTCTCGTTGCCGACCATCACGCGATCGATGTTGTCCTGCGAGCGCATCAGGCGGATCAGTTCCTTGATCTCGAGCTCGTTGCGATCCTTGTCGGTGGACAGCCAGGCGCCCTGGGTCACGGTCATGCCGCGATCCTTCGCGAACTGCGGGACGGCGGGGGCGTCGAGCGTGCTGTAGATCCGGATGCGCCTGGAGTACTGCGCCAGCATCGCCACGTCGTCGCTGACCTCCTCGTCCGTGGGATAGGTGGGGTTCGGCGGCAGCGGCGTCTGGTCGCGGCGAAAGCCGTTGTAAGCGAAGCCGCTGACCGGGCCGCTCCATCCGGCGGACACGGGCGGACGATTGAGCCACGACCAGAACGCCCAGTTCGCCGCTGCGATCATGGAGGCCACGAGAAGCGCAGAAACCAGCACGCCCATCGAAGGCGCGCGCTTGCGCTGCGACGGCTCGTGCGGCGTTCCTTCGTCGTCAGGTAC
Organism: Betaproteobacteria bacterium; assembly: GCA_025356395.1. Lineage (GTDB taxonomy): Bacteria > Pseudomonadota > Gammaproteobacteria > Burkholderiales > Burkholderiaceae_D > CAHJXF01. The sequence goes on along the minus strand of JANXTA010000044.1, from coordinate 4,829 downwards.
GGCTCGACGATCCGCCGGGCCGGGGTGTTGATCGATACTCAATGACAGGGTCCTGGGATTTGGCACCGGAACGGGACCGGGCTTGCTGAAGTCGAGTCACCACCGCTCTGAGAGCGTTCGGCCTTGCGGGTCGACGCGATACCGAGCAGGAACGAGCAGCAACGCCGTGGGGCGAGAGGTATGTTATCGCACCGAGGCATCCGCAGCGTCGGATAACGTCCCAGCGCCACTGGCCGATGACCGTCACCCGCCATTTGCGGACGATGTGGCTGCGGGACGACGCGGGGTTCGATGCGTCGAGACTGGAGTATTCTCTGAAGTCGCCTGAGTCGGTGCGCGTTCCCCAAAGGCGCGCTTTCCGCGGCCTGGATGCATCATTCATGACGGCAACTCCTTTTTCAAAAGCTCCTGCAGCTGCGGCGGATTCCCCCACGTCGTTGACCTACGGCCCATACCGCACCCTCGAAAAAGTCGGGGCCGGCGCAACCGCCACCGTCTACCGCGCGATCCACACCGGGACCAACCAGATGGTTGCGCTCAAGGTGATCCTGTTCAATCAGACGAACGCCAAGCTCAGCCGCCGCCTGAAGAAGCTGTTCGCGACCGAAGCCTCGCTCGCGATGAAGGTCAAGCACCCCAACATCGTCTCGATCTTCGAAGCCGACATCGAAGAAAAATTCGCGTACATCGCGATGGAGTTCGTGCCCGGCGTCGCGCTCCGCGAGCATTGCGGCTTCGACAAGCTGCTGCCCCCGCACCGGGTCGTCGAGATCATGTTCAAGTGCGCGATGGCGCTCGACTTCTCGGCACGGATGGGCGTCGTGCATCGCGACATCAAGCCCGACAACATCATGCTGGGCAGCGACGACGTCGTGAAGATCACCGACTTCGGCCTCGCGCTCGACATGAAGAAGAAGAGCGACGCCGACTCGACTTTCATCATGGGCGTGGGCTCTCCTGCCTACATGTCGCCCGAACAGATCAAGGACTACCCGCTCAACGGGCAGACCGACCTGTACTCGCTCGGCACGGTGATGTTCGAGCTGCTCACCGGTCGTCAGCCGTTCCGTGCCAAGAATCGCGCGTCGCTGATGTACAAGATCATCAACATGGACGCCGAGGCGGTCAGCACGCTCAACCCGTCCGTGCCCGACTCGCTCGACCCGATCATCAAGCGCACGCTCGAGAAGGACCTGTACACGCGCTACCGGACCGGCGCGCAATTCGCCCAGGACCTGTCGTCGGCCAAGTTCCAGATCCTCGACGACGCCGACTCGGTGCGCCTCACGCGGCGCTTCAAGGTGCTGCGGCAGAACGCGGCATTCACCGACTTCGAGAACGACGAGATCTGGGAAGTTCTGCGCATCTCGCACTGGCGTGTCGTCCACGAGTCGCGGCCGCTGATGGTCGAAGGCGACGAAGGCGGCAACTTCGGCGTGATCATCGATGGCGAGGTCGAGGTGTCGCTCAAGGGCCGTCAGCTCGCGGTCTACGGCCCCGGCCAGGTGATCGGCGAGCTCGCCTTCCTGTCACCCGAGCGCGCCAAGCGCAACGCGACCGTGGTCGCGATGGTCGACACAATCTATCTCGAGGTCAACGCAGCCGCTTACGCGCTGGCCAGCGAGGAATGCCAGTACCACTTCAAGGCGCTGGTCGTCGACACGCTGATGCGGCGGACCGAGGAAGCCAACGAGAAGCTGATCGCCAGCGCACCGGGTGTCCGGACCAGCATCCGGGACGATAGCGAGTTCAGCTTCGGCCTGGTCCCGATCGGCCACGAGATGTATTCCGCCGACGACACCGCCCCTGCCACGTCGGCCTCGCCCTACCGGACGCGAACCAGCGTGACGCCGGTAGCCGCGTCGCGTTCCGGCTTCACGACGTCGCAAGCCGTTCCACAGGTGGCTCAGCAGGCGCCCCCCCGCCCCGCGAACGAACCGGCGTCGATGACGAACATCCTCTTCACGTCCGACGGCGGCGTGCGCCTCGTCGAGGACACGAAGCCGAAGTTCGGCGCGACCGACAGCCAGCACGCGGATCGCACATAAGCTTTCGCATCGGCGTTTGGTACGGGCACGGTCTGTCGGTACAATCGTGCGGTCGATCAGAAGAGCGTTGCCGAGGTTCTCGCGAACTTCTCGGTAGTCGCCGAAGGCGCAAATCCCAAAACCGCTCAGGCAAAGGCTTCGTCAGTTGCGAAGCTTCAGACACTGGTCGACGGCAATACCAATCTGGAGAGCGATGACACCCGGGGAATTAGCGGGAGAGTCATCCACCGAAGGGGCACGCGGGTGACGTTTCCGCAATCTCTCAGGTACAAGGATAGAGGGATAGGCTCCTTATTTTCGCCACCCATCCGTCCGCCGAGAGCCCATGAACCAGACCTACGAGTTGCCCCCCGCGCTGGAACCCGCCGCGGCTTCGACCCCGCTCCAGAAGACCGCGCTGCATGCGCTGCACGTCGAACTCGGCGCCCGCATGGTGCCCTTCGCGGGCTACGAGATGCCGGTGCAGTATCCGAAGGGCGTGCTGCAGGAACACCAGCACACCCGCACGGCTGCCGGGCTCTTCGACGTGTCGCACATGGGCCAGATGAAGCTGGTGGGTCCATCCGCCGCCGAAGGCCTCGAGCTGCTGGTGCCGATGGACATCGTGGGTCTGGCGCGCTATCACCAGCGCTACGCCCTGTTCACCGACGGCGCCGGCGGCATCCTCGATGACCTGATGGTCACGCATTGCGGTGAATACCTCTTCGTCGTCGTCAACGCGGCGTGCAAGGTGCAGGACACCGCGCACTTGCGCGCCGAACTCGGCGGACCGGGCAAGCCCGGCTGCGACATCATCGAACTCGACGACTACGCCCTGCTCGCCCTGCAGGGACCCGAGGCCGTCCACGTGATGACCTGCTTGTGTCCCAAGGTCGACTTCGCTTCGTGGCTCTTCATGACGGCGCGCGAGATCGCCATCGAAGGCATGCCGTGCTTCGTCACCCGCTCGGGATACACCGGCGAGGACGGCTTCGAGATCTCGATCGAGAGCCGTCATGCCGAGCGACTCGCGCGGCTCCTGCTGCAGCAGCCCGAGGTCCAGCCGATCGGGCTCGGCGCTCGCGACTCTCTGCGACTCGAGGCGGGACTCTGCCTCTACGGCAACGATATCGACACCGACACCACGCCGGTCGAAGGCAGCCTGACCTGGGCGATCTCGAAGGCGCGTCGGGCCGATGGTCCGCGACCGGGTGGCTTTCCCGGCGACAAGAAAATCATGGCCCAGCTGGCAGCGATGAAGGATGCGGGTTCGCGCGACGCCATCACGAAAAAACGCGTCGGGCTGGTCGGCATCGAACGCACCCCGGTCCGCGAAGGCACGCCGCTCGTCGATGCCGAGGGCAACACGATCGGTCGCGTCACCAGCGGCACCTTCGGACCGACTGCACAGCGCGCGGTCGCGCTCGGTTATGTCCCGGCCAGCCATGCCGCGATCGGCACCGAGGTCACGGCGATGGTCCGTGGCAAGCCGGTCGTCATGCACGTGGCCGCCACGCCCTTCGTGCCCAACCACTACTACCGCGGCTGATCGCCGCTTTATCAAAGAGGATATCCATGACCGCCATGCACTACACCGAGGACCACGAATGGGTCCGTACCGAATCTGACGGCACCGCGACCATCGGCATCACCGATCACGCGCAGGACGCGCTCGGTGACATCGTGTTCGTCGAGATGCCCGAGGTCGGCAAGCATTTCGCCAAGGGCGACGCGGCCTGCGTGGTGGAGTCGGTGAAGGCGGCGGCCGACGTGAAGATGCCGCTCGCCGGCACGATCGTCGCGGTCAACTCGGCCCTGCCGGACGACCCGTCGAAGGTCAACGCCGATCCCATGAACGACGGCTGGTTCCTGCGCATCAAGCCGGACAACACCGCTGACATCGACGCCCTGATGGACGACGCGGCCTACGCCGCCCTCGTCAAGTCCTAACCTTCGAGATCCATCGCATGAACGCGGTCACCGACCCTTCGCTCGCCACTGCAGACCTCGTGCCATCGTCCACGCGTTCGACGCTCGTCGAACTCGAGCGCCGCGACGACTTCATCGCGCGCCACATCGGCCCGTCGTCCGTCGATCAGACTCGGATGCTCGAGACACTTGGCTATCCGTCGCGCCAGGCGTTGATCGATGCGATCGTCCCGCAAGCGATCCGTCGGCCCGGCGACGGTCCCGCGGCGATGAGTCTCCCGGACGCGCTGCCCGAGCACGAAGCCCTCGAGAAGCTCGCTGCGATCGCCGCGCGCAACCAGGTCTTCCGGTCGTTCATCGGCCAGGGCTACCACGGCACGTTCACGCCGGGCGTGATCCTGCGCAACGTGCTCGAGAACCCCGCCTGGTACACGGCCTACACGCCGTATCAGCCCGAGATCTCGCAGGGCCGGCTCGAAGCCATCATCAACTTCCAGACGATGGTCTCCGAACTCACCGCGATGGACATCGCCAACGCGTCGATGCTCGACGAGGCCACGGCCGCGGCCGAGGCCATGACGCTTTGCCTGCGGGTCGGCAAGCGCAAGTCGCTGCGCTTCTTCGTGGCCGACGACGTGTTGCCTCAGACGCTGGCGGTGATCCGCACGCGCGCCGAACCCCTCGGGATCGAGATCGTGGTCGACGCACCGTGCTCCGCGGCCACCCACGACGCGTTCGCCGTGCTGCTCCAGTACCCCGGCGTCCATGGTCACGTGATCGATCAGACCGCGATCGTCGCAGCCGTCCACGCGGCCGGTGGCCTGGTGATCGTGGCGGCCGACCTGCTGGCGCTGACGCTGCTCAAGGCGCCGG
>JANXTA010000038.1 GCA_025356395.1 Betaproteobacteria bacterium | reverse complement strand
TCTGATCCGCCAGATCCTGCTTGTAGCTCTTGAGCATGTCGTCGATGATCGATTGGGCGCGCTTGTCGCGCTCAATTCCCTCGCGGGTGAAGACCTGCACGTCGATCACGGTGCCGTCCATGCCGGGCGGCACGCGCAGCGACGAATCCTTCACGTCGGAGGCTTTCTCGCCGAAGATCGCGCGCAGCAGCTTCTCTTCCGGAGTCAGCTGCGACTCGCCCTTCGGCGTGACCTTGCCGACCATGATGTCGCCGGCGCGCACGTCGGCGCCGATGTACACGACGCCGGATTCGTCGAGGCGACCCAACGCCTGCTCGGACACGTTCGGAATGTCGGCGGTGATTTCCTCCGGCCCGAGCTTGGTGTCGCGCGCGACGCAGGTCAGTTCCTCGATGTGGATCGTGGTGTAACGGTCTTCCTGCACCACGCGCTCGGACAGCAGGATCGAGTCTTCGAAGTTGTAGCCGTTCCACGGCATGAACGCGACCAGCATGTTCTGGCCGAGCGCGAGCTCGCCCAGGTCGGTCGACGCGCCGTCGGCGATGACGTCGCCCTTCGCGAGGACGTCGCCGACCTTCACGATCGGACGCTGGTTGATGTTGGTGTTCTGGTTGCTGCGCGTGTACTTGATCAGGTTGTAGATGTCGACGCCCACTTCACCGGCAGCGTTCTCGGCATCGTTGACGCGGATCACGACCCGGCCCGAGTCGACATAGTCGACCCGACCGCCACGCTCGGCCTGCACCGTCGTGCCCGAGTCGACCGCGACCGTGCGTTCGATGCCGGTCCCGACGAAAGCTTTCTCGGGACGCAGGCAAGGCACTGCCTGGCGTTGCATGTTCGAGCCCATCAACGCGCGGTTCGCGTCGTCGTGCTCCAGGAACGGGATCAGCGAAGCGGCGACCGAGACGATCTGGCCCGGGGCGACGTCCATGTACTGAACCTTGTCCGGCGCGACCAGCACGAATTCACCGGCCGCCCGCGACGACACCAGCTCGTCGGTCAGCGCGCCGCCATCACCGAGGCCGGCGTTGGCCTGCGCGATGATGTACTTGCCCTCCTCGATCGCCGACAGGTAGTCGATCTGGTCGACGACCTTGCCGTTCTCGACCTTGCGATACGGCGTCTCGAGGAAGCCGTATTCGTTCAGCTGCGCATACAGCGCGAGGGAGTTGATCAGGCCGATGTTCGGGCCTTCCGGCGTCTCGATCGGGCACACGCGCCCGTAGTGGGTCGGATGCACGTCACGGACTTCGAAGCCGGCGCGCTCGCGCGTCAGGCCGCCCGGTCCGAGGGCCGAGACGCGACGCTTGTGCGTGATCTCGGACAGCGGATTGGTCTGGTCCATGAACTGCGACAGCTGCGACGAACCGAAGAACTCGCGGATCGCGGCCGAGATCGGCTTGCTGTTGATCAGGTCGTGCGGCACGAGGTTGTCGGCTTCGGCCTGGCCGAGACGTTCCTTGACCGCGCGCTCGACGCGCACCAGTCCGCTGCGGAACTGGTTCTCCGCGAGCTCGCCGACGCAACGCACACGACGATTACCGAGGTGGTCGATGTCGTCGACTTCGCCGCGTCCGTTACGCAGGTCGACCAGGATCTTGATGACCGACAGGATGTCGTCGTCGGTCAGCGTCATCGGGCCTTCGGCCTCGTTGCGGCCGACACGACGGTTGAACTTCATGCGGCCGACCTTCGACAGGTCGTAGGCGTCCGGGTTGTAGAACAGGCGGTTGAACAGGGCCTGCACGGCATCTTCGGTCGGCGGCTCGCCAGGACGCATCATGCGATAGATGGCGATGCGGGCGGCCATCTGGTCGTTGGTTTCGTCCGCGCGCAGGGTCTGCGAGATGAACCCGCCCATGTCGAGGTCGTTCGTGTACAGCGTCTTGATGTCCTTGATGCCGGCCGCGCGCAGGCGCAGCAGCACGTCTTCGGTGACTTCCTCGTTCGCGGACGCGACGATCTCGCCGGTCTCCGGATCGACGATTTCCTTGGCCAGGACCCGGCCCAGCAGGAAGTCTTCGGGCACCGGAATCTTCTTCAGGCCGGCCGCGTCGAGGTCACGCAGATTTTTGGCCGTGATTCGCTTGTCCTTCAGCACGACGGCCTTGCCGGCCTTGTCGAGGATGTCGAAGCGCGCGATCTCGCCCTTCATACGATCGGCCGCGTAGTCCATGTTTGCGCCGCCGTTCGCTTCCTTGCCGAGCAGGTGGAAGGTGTCGAAGACGAAGAAATGCTCGAGGATCTGCTCGGACGTCATGCCGATGGCTTTGAGCAGGATCGTCACGGGCATCTTGCGGCGACGGTCGACGCGGAAGAACAGGATGTCCTTCGGATCGAATTCGAAGTCGAGCCACGAGCCACGGTAGGGAATGATGCGGGCCGAGAACAGCAGCTTGCCCGACGAGTGCGTCTTGCCGCGATCGTGTTCGAAGAACACGCCCGGCGAACGGTGCAGCTGCGAGACGATGACGCGCTCGGTGCCGTTGATGACGAACGAGCCGGTGCTGGTCATCAGGGGCATCTCACCCATGTAGACCTCCTGCTCCTTGACTTCCTTGGCGGTCGGCTTGGAGGCTTCGCGATCCATGATCACGAGGCGCACCTTGGCGCGCAGCGGCGACGCGAACGTCAGTCCGCGCTGCATGCATTCCTTGACGTCGAACGGGGGCGTGCCGAGGTGGAAGCTGACGAATTCCAGGCGGGCGAAACCGTTGTGCGACGAAATCGGGAAGATCGACGTGAACGCAGCCTGCAGGCCTTCGTTGGCGCGCTTGGCCGGATTGACTTCGGCTTGCAGGAACTCGGCGTACGACTGGAGCTGCGTCGCCAAGAGGAACGGCACCTTGTGCACGTTCGGACGCTTGGCAAAGCTCTTGCGGATGCGCTTCTTTTCCGTAAACGAATAGGTCATGAGGACTCCGTGGCTACTGCGATGCTGGGCAAAATACGAAACTAGACGGTGCTGCGAACCCGGGTACCGTCATCCGTAAGCGGAGACGACGAAGCGCACCACGGCCGGAGATCGGCGGTGGTGCGTTGGCGGGGTTGCTATGAGGACAGAGTTTGGATATGGCGTCTCTTCGTGCAAACACAACCGATGCTGCGGAGACCTCCGAGACGTGGCAAAACGCCATAGCCAAGACCTTGTTCGAGGCGGGCCGGGGCTGATGGCTCCGACACACCGACTGCAATGACATCCGATACTGATCGCGACATCTCATCATCAGTTCAGAAGTCCCGAACTACGGGAAACCGAACGGCACATCCTCTTTCTGACGTGCCGGAAATGCAAAAACCCGGAGGCGCAGACACGCGCCTCCGGGCGGGTGCTGCAATTACTTGATGTCGGCCTTTGCGCCGGCGTCTTCGAGCTTCTTCTTCGCGGCTTCTGCATCGGCCTTGGGAATCGCTTCCTTGACGGGCTTCGGTGCGCCATCGACCAGGTCCTTGGCTTCCTTCAGTCCCAGGCCGGTGATTTCGCGAACGGCTTTGATGACGTTGACCTTGTTCGGTCCGATCTCGGTGAGGACGACGTCGAATTCGGTCTTCTCTTCGACGGCGGCAGCGGGTGCACCACCGCCGGCTGCCGGCGCAGCAACGGCTGCTGCCGCTGCCGAGACGCCGAACTTCTCTTCCATTTCCTTGATCATTTCCGACAGTTCGAGAACGGTCATGCCGGCGATTGCGTCGAGGATTTCTGCTTTGCTGACTGCCATGATTGACTCCAATAAAGATGAATTGCGTGATGGACTACGCGGTGGTGCGCGTTGCGTTGTCTGGATGGGACTGAAGGATTCGGCTCAGGCCGCAGCGACTTCTTCGGGCGCTGCTTCGATTGCCGGCGCGCTAGACGGCTGCGCGCTTTCCTTCTGATCCCGCACGGCAGCCAGCCCACGGACGAACTTGGTCGGAACCTCGTTCAACGTGCGGACGAACTGCGCGATCGGTGCCTGCATGGTGCCCAGGAGCTTGGACAGCAGCTCTTCGCGCGAAGGCATCGTTGCCAAAGCCTTGACGCCGGCGGCGTCGAAAGCGGAGTTGGGCAACGAACCACCCATGACGACCAGCTTGTCATTGGTTTTCGCGAAATCGCTGATGACCTTCGCTGCGGCGACGGGGTCGTCGGAGATGCCGTAGATGAGCGGGCCGACCATTTGGTCAGCCAGGCCAGCGAACGGACTGTCTGCGACGGCGCGGCGCGCCAGCGAATTCTTGAGCACCCGCAGGTACACGCCACTCTTGCGTGCCTGAGCACGCAAGCCGGTGATGTGACCGACTTCCAGACCACGGTACTGCGCGAGGACGATCGACTTGGCGGACGCGATTTTTGCGACCACTTCCTCGATCACCACCGCCTTCTCGGAACGATTGAGACCCACGGTCATTTCTCCAAAAGTGGCATGCGTTCGTGGAGGCTTGCGCTCCCATCGTTCGCACACCGGCCATAAAACGGCGACCGATCCGGCTTCGTAGTTCCCGGTCCGCGCCGGCCGATGACCGGGCGCGAGCCCATCCCTGCAAATCCATTCGGGACCGCCATCTGCGTTGGCCGATCGAGATATCGATCGATTAAGGTCGAGGCCTGCCCGATGCCCCACCGCCAACGGTCTTTGACGGCTGTCGATGCCTCAGGCTCGCGCCCTCGGTAGTCGACTGCCCAAAGTCCGTATCGACGATCCATTCAGATCGCCGACTTGGCCCTCGCACCGGCGAGGGCCGTTATCTGATTACGACTGCACCGTCGCGTGATCGACGCGAAGGCCCGTACCCATCGTGCTGGAGACCGACATCTTGCGCAGGTAAATGCCCTTGCTCGAAGCTGGCTTGGCGCGATTCAACGCATCGACCAAAGCCACGAGGTTGAGCTTCAGCGCGTCGATCTCGAACGAAGCACGTCCGATGGTCGCGTGCACGATGCCGGCCTTGTCGGCGCGGTACTGCACCTGGCCGGCCTTTGCATTGCGAACGGCGGTAGCGACGTCGGGGGTGACCGTGCCGACCTTCGGGTTCGGCATCAGGCCGCGCGGGCCGAGGATCTGGCCGAGGGCACCGACGATCCGCATCGTGTCCGGCGAAGCGATCACGATATCGAAATTGAGGTTGCCGGCCTTGACCTGTTCGGCCAGGTCTTCCATGCCCACGATGTCGGCGCCGGCGGCCTTGGCCTCTTCGGCCTTGGCACCTTGCGCGAACACCGCGACACGAACCGACTTGCCGGTACCGGACGGCAGAACCACCGAGCCGCGCACGACCTGGTCGGACTTCTTACCGTCGATGCCGAGCTGGACCGAAACGTCAATCGATTCGTTGAACTTGGCCGTGGCCGTTTCCTTGATCAGCGCCAGCGCTTCAGCGACCGGGTAGACCTTGTTGCGATCGACCTTGGCCGCGATGGCCTTCAGGCGCTTGGTCATCTTCTTTTCGCCGTCAGCCATTTAGAAGCCCTCCACGGTGATACCAATCGAACGGGCGCTGCCGGCGATCGTGCGGACGGCGGCTTCCATGTCAGCGGCCGTCAGGTCGGGCGACTTGGTCTTGGCGATCTCTTCAGCCTGGGCGCGCGTGATTGAACCGACCTTCGCGGTGTGCGGCGTGGCCGAACCCTTGGTGATGCCGGCGGCCTTCTTGATGAAGTAGGTCGCAGGCGGCGACTTCATCTTGAACGTGAAGCTCTTGTCCGCGAATGCCGTGATCTCGACGGGGATCGGCATGCCCGGCTCCATACCCTGCGTCTGCGCGTTGAATTCCTTGCAGAACTGCATGATGTTCAGGCCGCGCTGACCCAGCGCCGGCCCGATCGGGGGCGACGGGTTGGCCTTGCCTGCAGGGACCTGCAGCTTGATGAAACCGATGATCTTCTTTGCCATTGCTACTCCTTGTTGTGAGTGCCAGCGCGGGTTCGGACCGGGGTCTTACTAACGCTCCTCGTGGAACAACTACTGCGCCGCCTGTTTTCGAACGAAACCGATCTACTACGAGAGACCATCTCAGCCTTCGATCTTCGTGACTTCTGTGTCCTAAGCCTTCTCCACCTGACCGAAATCGAGCTCGACCGGGGTCGCACGTCCGAAGATGGTGACCGACACGCGTAGGCGCGACTTCTCGTAGTTCACTTCCTCGACGTTGCCGTTGAAGTCGGTGAACGGGCCTTCCTTGACGCGCACCATCTCGCCCACTTCGAACAGGGTCTTGGGGCGCGGCTTCTCGACCCCTTCCTGCATCTGCGCCATGATCTTCTCGACTTCCTTCTGAGAGATCGGCGTGGGGCGATTCGCCTTGCCCCCCACGAAACCCGTGACCTTGGACGTGTTCTTAACCAGGTGCCACGACTCGTCGGTCATGTCCATTTCGACCAGCACGTAGCCGGGGAAGAAGCGACGCTCGGTCACCGACTTCGTGCCGTTCTTGACCTCGACGACCTCTTCGGTCGGCACCAGGATCTCGCCGAACTGACCTTCCATGCCCGAGCGCGCGACGCGTTCGATAAGCGCCTTCTTGACGCTCTTCTCCATGCCCGAATAGGCATGCACGACGTACCAGCGCTTGGTGCTCTTGGCGGCGGGTCCTGCCGCGGTCTCGGTGGTGATCGTAGTTTCAGTCATTACTTTCTCCAACCGAGAGTCCAGTCGTACAGAATCACTTCAAGCGACTTGTCAGTCAGCCACAGGAAGATCGCCATCATCACCACGAACCCGAACACGATCGCCGTGGTCTGGATCGTTTCCTTGCGCGACGGCCACACGACCTTCTTGGTCTCGGCCACCGACTCGCGGCCGAAGGCGAAGAAGCGCTTGCCGGGCTCCGACGTTGCCGCAATGCCGGCGCCGACGATGAGGCCGGCGAGTACTACGGCGATGCGCAAAGCAAGGGCCTGCTGCCCGAGGATGTAGAAGCCCGCCAACCCAGCGATCACCGCGAGGACCGCCAAGGCGATCTTCAGGCGGTCGACGCCGGAGCCGACGGTTTCGATATTCGTGTTTGCCATCACTACCTTCTGTGTCCCCCGCTTGCCGGGTCACGCGGACTATCCGCGAACTACCCGGCAATCGTGGCAGGGGCGGAGGGCATCGAACCCCCAACCTTCGGTTTTGGAGACCGACGCTCTGCCAATTGAGCTACGCCCCTACGACCTTCTTAAGCGATGATCTTCGCGACCACGCCGGCACCGACGGTCCGACCGCCTTCGCGAATCGCGAAGCGCAGGCCTTCTTCCATCGCGATCGGGTTGATCAGCTTGACCGTGATCGTCACGTTGTCGCCCGGCATCACCATTT